>DATBGF010000260.1:0-7850 GCA_036558145.1 Acidimicrobiales bacterium | reverse complement strand
GCCCGGGCCGCGGGCGTGCCCGAGGTGTGGATCGATCCCGGCATCGGCTTCGGCAAGACGCTGGACCACAACCTCGACCTGCTGGCCAACCTCGACGCGCTGGTGGTGACGGGCTTCCCGGTCCTCGTGGGCACCAGCCGCAAGGGGATGCTGGGCCAGCTGGCGGCGCGGGCCACGCCGGGCGGGGTCCCGGCGCCTGCGACCGACCGGCTCGAAGGATCGCTGGCCACCGCGGTATGGGCTCGGCTGCGGGGGGTGGCGATGGTGCGCGTCCACGACGTGGGCGCCACCGTGAAGGCGCTGGGTGCTGTCGACGGGGTGGCGGCTCCGGCCGCGTAGAGGAGCAAGGAGAGCGAGACGTGGCACCGATGAAGGGCAAGTGGGCCCAGGGCATCACCCCGCGCAACTTCGTATGGGTGCTCAAGGATCGTCTCGCCGTGTGCGAGCGCCCCGGCGGCTACGGCGCCAACCACCGCCGTGTGCGCCGCCAGGAGGAGATCATCTGGATCCGCGAGCAGGGCTTCACCCACGTCATCTCGCTGATCGCCGCCGCCCACAACCTGCACAACTACGACGAGCTGGGCGTCCCCTGGCTGCACCGGCCCCAGGGGCCGGCGGACGATCCCGTCGTGTTCCAGAAGCACCTCTACATCGAGTTGCGCCACCTGCTGGGCGGGGGCGAGAAGCTGCTGATGCACCAGGAGGAGGTGGGCGACCGGGTGTGCGGGCTGGTGGCCGGCTACCTGCTCTGGGCCGGCCTCGTGCCCTACGGCCCGCAGGCCATCTCGGTCACCGAGCGGCTCACCGGACGCCAGCTGGGCCCGCTCGGCCGCGAGCTGGTGGCGAACGCCGACGACCTGCGCGCGCCCGCCGAGTGACGGACCGCATCGAGCTCCGCGGCCTGCGCGTGACGGCTCGCGTGGGCGTGCTGCCGCACGAGAAGGAGGCCGACCAGCCCCTGGAGCTGGACCTCGACCTCGTCGTGGACCTCGGCGCCGCCGGGGCCAGCGACGCCCTGGCCGACACCGTCGACTACGGCGCCGTGTGCGACGCCGCGGTGGCGGCGGTGCGGGCCGGGCACGTCGAGCTGCTGGAGCGCCTGGCCGCGAGGGTGGCCGATGCCGTGCTGGCGGCGGACGACCGCATCGCCGAGGTCGAGCTGGCCGTGCGCAAGCTGCGACCGCCCGTGCCCCACCATCTCGCGTCGTCCGGCGTGCGGATCGTACGATCACGGTCGTGAACGACGCCCGGCGGGCGTACCTGGGGCTGGGGTCCAACCTCGGCGACCGGATCCACTACCTGCGGGACGCGGTCGCCACCCTGCGCGAGGTGGGACCGGCCCGGGTGTCGCCGGTGTACGAGACCGACCCGGTCGGCGGTCCCGACGACCAGGGCCCGTACCTCAACCTGGCGGTGGAGCTGCTCACGGACCGCTCGGCCCGGGACCTCCTGGGCGTGTGCCACCGCCTGGAGGCGGCGGCCGGCCGGGTCCGGGACGTGCGTTGGGGGCCGCGCACGCTCGACGTCGACGTGCTGTGGGTGGAGGGCACCACGGTGGACGAGCCCGACCTGGTCGTGCCCCATCCCCGGCTGTGGGAGCGCCGCTTCGTCGTCGCCCCGCTCCACGACCTGGCCCCCGACCTGTTCGACGAGGCCGCGGTCCAGGCCGCGGAGGGCTTCGTCGAGCAGGTCGGAGAGCTCGACACCCTCAACCCGCTGTGAACTCCCGCCGGGTGCGGATCGTTGGCCCGGGGCGGGCGGGGACGTCCCTGGCGCGGGCGTTGGGCGACGCCGGCGGCTGGGACGTGTTGCCGCTGCTGGGGCGGGGCGACGACGTGGCGGGGGCGGCGGAGGGCAGCGACCTGGTCGTGGTGGCGACGCCCGACGGGGAGATCGCATCCGTCGCCCGGCGGATCCGGCCGCAGGACGGGACCGTGGTGGCGCACATGTCCGGCTCCGCCGGGCTCGACATCCTGGCGCCGCACCCGCGGCGGGCGTCCGTGCACCCGTTGGTCGCGCTGCCGAACCCGGAGATCGGGGCCGAGCGGCTGCGGGGTGGCTGGTTCGCGCTGGCGGGCGACCCGCTCGGGCGGGAGGTGGTCGAGGCCCTGGGCGGGCAGGCGTTCACGGTCGAGGATGCCGACCGGGTGCTGTACCACGCGGCCGCGGTCATCGCCTCCAACCACCTGGTGGCGCTGCTGGGCCAGGTCGAGCGGCTGGCCGCGTCCGTCGGGGTCCCGTTCGAGGCCTACCTTGACCTCGTGTCCGCCACCGTCGACAACGTCCGCGAGCTGGGGCCCAGGGCGGCCCTGACCGGTCCGGCGGCCCGGGGGGACGAGGCCACGATCCGCCGCCATCTGGAGGCCCTGCCCGCGGACGAGCGCGACGCCTACCGCGCCCTGGCCGAGGCCGCCCGGCGACTGGCCGCCCGATGATGACCATCCCCACCATCGCGGACCTCCGGCGCGTGCTCGACGACGCCCGGGCCGAGGACCGGACCGTCGGCTTCGTGCCCACCATGGGCTACCTGCACGACGGGCACGCCTCGCTGATGCGCGAGGCCCGGGCCGAGACGCACGTGGTGGTCGTATCGATCTTCGTGAACCCGCTCCAGTTCGGCCCGACCGAGGACCTCGCCGCCTACCCCCGCGACCTGGCCCGTGACACCGCCCTGGCCGAGGCCGCGGGCGTGGACGTGCTCTTCGTGCCCAGCGTCGCCGAGATGTACCCCGCGCCGGTCCTCACCACCGTGTCGGTGGCGGGCGTGTCCGAGCCGCTGGAGGGAGAGGCCCGGCCCAGCCACTTCGCGGGTGTGGCCACCGTCGTGGCCAAGCTGTTCTCGATCGTCGGTCCCTGCCGCGCCTACTTCGGGGCCAAGGACTTCCAGCAGGTCGCGGTGGTGCGGCGCATGGTCCAGGACCTGTCACTGCCCGTCGAGGTCAACGCCTGCCCCACGCTGCGGGAGCTCGACGGGCTGGCCATGTCGTCCCGCAACGTCTACCTGAGCCCCGAGGAGCGGGAGGCCGCGCCGGTCGTCTACACCGCGCTGCGGTCGGGCGCAGCGGCCATCGCCGCGGGCGAGCGCGACCCGGCCGCGGTGCGTGAGCTGATGGCCGGGATCATCGAGGCCGAGCCCCTCGCGAGATTGGACTACGCCGCGGTCGTGGACGCAGAATCTTTCCTCGTCCCCGACCCCTTGACCGGGAATCTCCGGCTCCTCGCGGCGGTTAGGTTCGGCAAGGCGAGATTGATCGACAACGTGGGGGTGACCGTGTGACGGCGCCCACCCAGGGAGGTCCCAGCGCCGTGCGGCGCCGCATGCTCAAGTCGAAGATCCACCGGGCTGTCGTCACCGACGCCAACCTGCACTACGTGGGGTCCGTCACCGTCGATCCCGACCTGCTCGACGCGGCCGACATCCTCGAGCACGAGCAGGTGGCGATCGTCGACATCGACAACGGCGCCCGGCTAGAGACCTACACCATCGCCGGCGTCCGGGGCTCGGGCGACCTGTGCCTCAACGGTGCCGCCGCCCGGCTGGTCCAGCCCGGCGACCGGGTCATCGTGATCTCCTACGCCGAGTACGACGAGGCCGAGCTGGCGAACTACCGGCCCCTGATCGTGCACGTCGACACGGCCAACCGCCAGGTCGACGAGGTCACCGCCGAGCTGCTCGCGGCCGGGCAGCAGGGCCCGGCGCCGCACCGCTACGTCGAGGTCCCGGCCAACTGACCGACGCCCCGCTCGACCTGCTGGTCCTGGGGTCCGGCGTGGCCGGGCTGTCGGCCGCCGTGCGGGCAGCCGAGCTGCACGGCCTGCGGGTCGGGGTGCTGACCAAGGGCGAGCTCCACCAGGCCACGACCCGCTGGGCCCAGGGCGGGGTGGCGGCGGTGCTGACCGGCGACCCCGACTCGACCGACGTCCACCTGGCCGACACGCTCAAGGCGGGAGCCGGGCTCTGCGACGCCGACGCCGTCCGGGTGCTGGTGGACGAGGGGCCGGGGCGGGTCCACGAGCTGATCGCCCTCGGCGCCATCTTCGACCGCGACCCCGCGGGCGAGCTGCTGCTGGCCCGGGAGGGCGGGCACTCCCACGCCCGGGTGGTCCACGCCGGCGGCGCGGCCACCGGCGCCGAGGTGGAGCGGGCCCTGGTGGAGGCGGTGCAGCGCACCGCGGCCGCGCTGTACGAGCACTGGTTCGCCCTCGACCTCGTCGTGGAGGGCGGGCGCTGCGCCGGCGTCGCCGCCCTCACACCGGCGGGGGACCGGGCCGAGGTGCGGGCTCGCCACGTCCTGGTCGCCACCGGCGGGGCCGGGCAGGTCTTCGCGGTGACCACGAACCCGGCGGAGTCCACCGGCGACGGTATCGCCATGGCCCTGCGGGCCGGCGTCGCGGTCGCCGACCTGGAGTTCATGCAGTTCCACCCCACGGCGCTGCACCACCCGGCCATGCCCCGGCCGCTCCTGTCCGAGGCCCTGCGGGGCCACGGCGCCCTGCTGCGGGACCGGCACGGCGAGCGCTTCGTGGACGAGCTGCTGCCCCGGGACAAGGTGAGCCAGGCGATCATGGCCGTGCTGGCCGACCAGGGCGGCGACCACGTGTGGCTGGACGCCACGGGCCTGGAGCGCTTCGCCGAGCGCTTCCCCACCATCCACGCCGCGCTGGCCGAGGCCGGGCTCGACCCGGCGCGGGACTGGCTGCCGGTCGCCCCCGCCGCCCACTACCTGTGCGGGGGCATCGTGGCCGACCTGGACGGCGCCACCTCACTGCCGGGGCTGTGGGTGGCGGGCGAGGCGGCCTGCAACGGCGTCCACGGCGCCAACCGGCTCGCCTCCAACTCGTTGCTCGACGGCATGGTGTTCGGTCCCCGGGTCGTGGAGGCCGTGCGCGACGGCCGCGACGGTCCCCGGCCCACGGGCGCCATGCGCTGCGTGCTGGGCGGTGACGGCGGCGTCCCGGGCCGGGACGTCACGCTGCCCCCGCCGCCGTCACCCGACGGCGGGACGGTGACCCCGGCCGAGGGCCGGGCCCGGCTGCAGCAGGCCATGACCCGGGGCGCCGGGGTCCTGCGCTCGGACGATTCCCTCGCGGGGGCGGCCGAGGTGGCGCGGGGGTTGCTGGCGGCGCCGGGGGTGGGCGAGGAGGTCCGCAACCTGGCCACCGTGGCCGAGGCGCTGGCGCTGGCGGCCCGGGCCCGCCAGGAGAGCCGGGGCTCCCACGCCCGCACGGACTTCCCGGACGCCGATCCCGCCCTGCGGGCCCGCCTGGTGCTCGGCCGCGCCGGCACCCCTGATCTGCGTCACTAGCATCAGCTTCCTATGTCGTACGCCAACCCCCAGGCTCCGTCCGGTCCCCCCGGGCAGCATCCGCCGGCCTGGTACCCGGACCCGTTCGGCCGCCACGAGAGCCGGTGGTGGGACGGGAACCGCTGGACCGAGCACGTCGCCTCCCACGGTCGCCAGGCGGTCGATCCGCCGGTCGGCGCCCCCAACGTGCCCACCGTGAGCCGCAGCACCGAGAAGGTCGTCCGCGATGTGGCCACCGCCGGGGTCGCGCCCACCCACCAGGGCGGGGGCACGCTGTTCACCGAGCCGGTGCTGGTCGTCAACCAGAAGGCCAAGCTCATCGAGGTCAACAACGAGTACGCCATCTACGACCAGGGAGGCCGCCAGATCGGTGCGGTGCGCCAGGTGGGCCAGAGCATGGCCAAGAAGGCGTTGCGGATCATGGGCAACTACGACCAGTTCTTCACCCACAAGCTCCAGATCGTGGACATGATGGGCAACGTCGTGCTGGCCCTCACCCGCCCGGCCAAGATCATGAAGTCCCGGGTCATCGTGCAGAACGGTCAGGGTGGCGAGATCGGGGCGATCGTCCAGCAGAACATGATCGGCAAGATCCGCTTCTCGCTGGAGGCCGGCGGCAACACCTGGGGCATGATCAACGGCGAGAACTGGCGGGCCTGGAACTTCAACATCCAGGACCACACCGGCGCGGAGATCGCCCGCATCACCAAGACGTGGGAGGGCTTCGCGAAGACCGTGTTCACCACGGCCGACAACTACGTGGTGCAGATCCACCGCCCCCTGGACGAGCCGCTGCGGAGCCTGGTCGTGGCGGCCGCGCTGGCGGTTGACACAGCCCTCAAGCAGGACGACCGCGGCCTGTAGGGGCGACTTGCACGACGCCCACCCGCCGATGGTCGCCGTGCGCGAGGCGGTCGCCCGCGCCCTGGCCGAGGACCTGACCCCGCTCGGCGACCTCACCTCCGCACTGCTGCCCCCGGCCCTGGAGGCCACGGCCCGCTTCGTGCCGCGGGCGCCCGGCGTCCTGGCCGGGCGACTGTGCGCCATGGAGGCGTTCCGCCAGGTCGATCCCGCGCTGGAGGTGGCGTGGTGGGCCGACGACGGCGACCAGGTCACCGCCGGTGTCGCCGTCGCCGAGGTGCGGGGCCCGCTGGCGCCGATCCTCACCGCCGAGCGCACCGCGCTCAACTTCCTCGGGCACCTGTCCGGGATCGCCACGCTGACGGCCCGCTTCGTCGACGCGATCGCCGAGGCCGGTGGTGACCTGCGGGTGTGGGACACCCGCAAGACCACCCCGGGCCTGCGGGCGCTGGAGAAGGCCGCGGTGCGGGCCGGCGGCGGGTCCAACCACCGGGGCAACCTGTCGGACTGGGTGCTGCTCAAGGACAACCACCTGGAGCTGTTCGGCATCACCGCCGCGGTGGTCCACGCCCGCGAGCGCTGGCCCGGCCGCACCGTCCACGTCGAGTGCGGCGACATCGACCAGGTGCGCGAGGCGACCGAGGCCGGCGCCGACGCCCTGCTGCTCGACAACATGTCGCCCGAGGCGATCCGGGCCGTGGTGAACGAGGTGCGGGAGCGGGACCCCGTCCGGCCGCTCCTGGAGATCTCGGGGACCGTGAGCCTGGAGACGATCCGGTCCTACGCCACGACGGGCGCGGACATGGTCTCGATCGGTGCCCTGACCCACTCCGCACCCGTCCTCGACATCGGGCTCGATGTAGTTCCGGAGTAAGCGCCCGACGTAGCCTCACCGGCCGTGATGCTTCTGGCCATCGACGTCGGCAACACCCAGACGGTCATCGGGCTCTACGACCTCGAGCCCGACGACGAGCACAACGTCGGGCGGCGCCTGGCCGACACCCACCTGCTCGACCACTGGCGGGTCGCCACCAACGCGGAGCGCACGGCCGACGAGCAGGCGCTGGTCATCCAGGAGTTCCTGGGATTCCACGGGTTCAGCTTCGACGACGACATCGCCGGGATCGTGCTGTGCTCGTCGGTCCCCCGGGTGACCGGGGCGCTGCGCCGGATGAGCGAGCGCTACTTCGGCAACCCGGCGGTGGTCATCGAGCCCGGGATCCGCACCGGCATCCCCATCCTCTACGACAACCCCAAGGAGGTCGGGGCGGACCGCATCGCCGACGCGGTGGCGGCCTACGACCTCTACGGCGGCCCGCTGGTGGTCGTCGACTTCGGGACCGCCACGACGTTCGAGGCCATCTCCGGCAAGGGCGAGTACCTGGGCGGGGCCATCTTCCCCGGCATCGACATCAGCCTCGACGCCCTGTTCGCCCGGGCCGCAGCGCTGCGCCGGGTCGAGCTGGTCGAGCCCCGCCACGTGATCGGGCGCTCGACGGTGGAGTCGATGCAGTCGGGCGTGGTCTACGGCTACACGTCCCTGGTCGACGGCATGGTCGAGCGCATCGAGGGCGAGCTGGGCGAAAAGGCCACGGTGGTGTCCACCGGTGGTCTGTCAGGCTTGATCACCCCGCTGTCCAGCACGATCGTCCACCACGAGCCGTGGCTCACCCTCCACGGCCT
>DATBGF010000259.1:0-3500 GCA_036558145.1 Acidimicrobiales bacterium | reverse complement strand
GGCCGAGAGCCCGGCCCTGGTGCTGGGCTCGACCCAGGGCCCCGAGCTGGTCGACCGGGCGGCGGCGGACGCCCTCGGGGTCGACGTGGTGCGGCGCCGGTCGGGCGGCGGCGTCGTGCTGGTGGTGCCCGCGACCACCGCCTGGGTGGACGTGATCGTGCCCGCGGGCGACGCCCTGTGGGACGACGACGTGGGACGGGCGGCGCAGTGGCTGGGCCGGGCCTGGCAGGCGGCGCTGGCCGACCTGGGCGTGGCCCCCAGCGAAGTCCACGAGGGGGCGCTGGCCTGTGGCCCCCTGGGCCGGTTGGTTTGCTTCGCCACCGTCGGGTCCGGCGAGGTGACCACCCCGGACCGGCGCAAGCTGGTGGGGATCAGCCAGCGGCGCACCCGGGCCGCGGCCCGGTTCCAGTGCGCGGCCTACTCGGCCTGGGAGCCCGAGCCGCTGGTGCGGCTGCTGGGGCTCGACGGCGACGGCCGCCGGGCGGTCGAGGCCGCCGCGGCCGGCACCGGCCGCGCCCCGGGCGAGCTGGTCGACGCCCTGCTCGCCCGCCTCCCGGGCTGATCCGGACGAACGCCAGTTCGTGGTCGCGCATGCCCTGACGTGGGGGAATGCCTTGTTCGAGGCCACAAGGTGGGGTACTTTCCCACGAAGTGGAGAGCAGTGGAGCACCCGAAGCTCCCCGTTCGGGAGCCGAGCCGGCCGCCGGCGGTGCGGTCGTCGCCCCGGCGCGCGCCGTCGCCGGCCCCCGGCTCTTCACCGGCACGTTCGACCACTCGGTCGACGACAAGAGCCGCCTGGTCCTGCCCGCGCCCTTCCGCCCGCGCCTGGCCGCCGGCGCCTACCTCGGGCCCCTCGACGGGTTCCTGGGCCTGTGGCCCGACGACGAGATGGACGCCGTGTTCGCCCGCTGGGACGACGGCGTCGCGCTCGGGCTCGTGTCCGAGGAGGCGGCCGAGGCGTTCGCCGCCGCCACGTTCCCCGTCCAACCCGACGCCCAGGGCCGCATCGTCGTCCACCGCTCGCTGCGCACCTTCGCCGCGCTCGGCGGTCCCGTGATGGTCGTCGGTGCCCGCAGCCGGGTGGCCGTGTGGTCCCGCGACCGCTGGGACCAGCGCATGGCCGCCATCCCCGAAGGGCCCGACGCGGCCCTCCGCCAGGCCGCCCGGGACCTCAAGCTGTGACCGTTCCCCACGACACCGGTGCCACCCCGCTCACCGCGGCCCCCGCCGCGGGCGCGCCCTCAGGCCCCAACTCCGCTTGCCACCTGGCGCGCCCGTCCCGGGAGGCCGGCCGGTGAGCGGGGCAGCACCGGCGTTCTCGCACCGGCCCGTCCTGGTGGACCTGGTGGTCGAGCTGTTCGGCCCGGTGCCCCCGGGCGTGGTGGTCGACGCCACGGTCGGGGGCGGCGGCCACGCCGAGGCACTGCTCGACGCCCACCCCCACCTGTCCGTCCTCGGCCTCGACCAGGACCCCGACGCAGTGGCGGCCGCCACCGCCCGCCTGGCCCGCTTCGGCGACCGGGCGGCCGTGCACCGCGCCCGGTTCGACAGCCTGGCCGAGGTCCTGGCCGCCCGGGGCGTCGCCGGCGCCAGCGGCGCGCTGTTCGACCTCGGGGTGAGCTCGCCCCAGCTCGACCGGGCCGAGCGCGGCTTCTCCTACCGGGCCGAGGGCCCGCTGGACATGCGCATGGACCCGACCCGGGAGCCGAGCGCGGCCGATCTGGTCAACGGGGCGGACGAGGCCGAGCTGGCCCGCCTGCTGCACGCCTACGGCGACGAGCGCTACGCCCGGCGCATCGCCCGGGCCATCGTGGCCCACCGGCCGATCGCCACGACCGACCGCCTCGCCGAGATCGTGCGCGACGCGGTGCCGGCGCCGGCCCGCCGCCGCGGCGGCCACCCGGCCCGGCGCACGTTCCAGGCGATCCGCATCGCGGTCAACGACGAGCTGGCGATCCTGCCCGCCACGCTGGACGACGCCATCGACGCGCTGGTCCCCGGAGGCCGGTGCGTGGCGATCGCCTACCACTCGGGCGAGGACCGCATCGTGAAGGACCGGTTCCGCTCCGCCGAATCCGGCGGCTGGACCGGCCCGTCGCACCTGCCCGTGCCGCCGGACGTGCACCCCCGCGTCCGGCTGCTGCGGCGCGGCGCCTGGCGGCCCTCCGAGGCCGAGGTGACCGCCAACCCCCGCGCCGAGGCGGCCCGCCTCCGCGCCGTCGAGAAGCTCCCGGAGGTTGCGTGATGGCCGGAATCCGAGTCGCAGGCCTGCCCGGCGCCCTGCCGCGCCGCGGCACCGACGCCGAGCCCCGGCGCCGCCACCTGCGGGTGGTCCGCCCGGCGCGGCCCGGCCTGGGGCTGTCCCTCAGCCCTCGGGCCGGCGTGATCCTGACCGTGCTGGCCTTCGTCGCCCTGTTCGGGGTGGCGGCCAGCCACGCGCTGCTCATCCAGAACCAGGCGAACGTGGACGCCCTCGACGAGCGGGTCGCGACGGAGCAGGCGCGCTACGAGAAGCTGCGCCTGGAGGTGGCCCAGCTCGAGTCACCCCAGCGGATATCCACCGAGGCGCAGCAGGACCTGGGCATGGTGGCGCCCGCGGACACGGCCTGGCTCACCCCCGACGAGCCCGCGCCGCCCGACCAGACCAGCGACGCCCCCGAGGCGACCGACACCAGCGCAGCCCGGGTCAAGCCGTACCTCGAGGCCGCCCCATGACCGGGCGGAGCGGCTCGCGGCAGCCCCCCGCCTCGTCGAGCCGTTCCCGCCGCTCCGCCACCGCCAAGGGCACGGACAGCCGCGCCCGGCGCAGCACCGGGACGAAGACCACCACCTCCGCCCGGCGCCGAGCGCCGAGCGTCACCGCCTCCGCCCGGCGCAGCGCCGGGACGAGCGCCACTACCTCCGCCCGGCGCAGGGCGCCGAGCGCCAAGGCCAAGGGCAAGGGCCCGTCCCGCCGCAGCGACGCCAACGCTCCGCGGCGGGGCGCCGCCCGGGCCCGGGGCGCGGGCGGCGGGGCCCGGACAACGAGGTCCGCCGATCCTCGCCGCCGCGCCCTCGGGCTGCTGGTCATGGTGATCGTGATGTTCTCCGTCGCTGTGCTGCGCCTCGGCTACGTGCAGGTGGTCGGGTCCGGGCGCTACGTCGCCTACGGCGAGGAGCAGCGGATCCAGCCCATCGAGCTCGCGGGCGGCCGGGGCTCGATCTATGACCGGGAAGGCAACGACCTCGCCATCTCGATCCCCCAGACCACCATCGCGGCCGACCCCAGCGTGATCGCCGACCCCGCCGCCGCGGCGCCGCTGCTGGCCACCGCCCTGGGCCAGGACCCCGCCACGGTGCTGGCCGCGCTGAAGACCGACGGCCGCTTCGTCTACCTGGCCCGCCAGGTGCCCGACGACGTGGCCGACCGGGTGCGGGCGCTGCACATCGACGGTGTCCTGCTCTACCAGGAGCAGGCCCGCTTCAACCCCGCCGGCGACATGGGCCGGGCGCTGCTCGGC
>DATBGF010000258.1:0-4438 GCA_036558145.1 Acidimicrobiales bacterium | reverse complement strand
GTGGACGAGGAGCCCGGCGAGCCGGGCGACACCGCCTGACCGCCGGATAATCCACGGACCGGAGCGCCGCCGAATACAGGGGCGTGCAGCCCACTCCCCCGGGCTGTGCCCGGTGAGCGGGCGGACTCCCGCTCCCATGCCTGAGGGAGCACCCCTATGTTCACGCGACTTGTCGCGGCCGGGACGGCCGCCCTGGCCGCAGTCACCCTGGCCGTGGCGCCCGCCGAGAGCGGCGCCACGGCCGCAAGCGCCGCCACCCGGTCCCGCGAGTGCGGCGTCGGCAACCACAGCAGCCGCCTCGAGGTCGTCGGGCTCACGTCCGACCAGCGCCTCGTCTGCTTCCGGACCAACAAGCCCGGCCTGGCCCGGGACATCGCCGCCGTCAGCGGCCTGGTCCAGGACACCCGCCTGGTCGGCATCGACTACCGCCCGGCCACGGGCGACCTCTACGGCCTCGGCGACCAGGGCGGCATCTACGTCGTCGACCCGGCGAGCGCCGTCGCCACGCTGGCGTCACGGGCCAACGTCGCCCTGCAGGGCACCTCGTTCGGCGTCGACTTCAACCCGGCCGCCGACCGGCTGCGGGTGACCAGCGACACCGGCCAGAACCTGCGCATCAACGTCGCCGACGGCACCACCACCACAGACACCTCGCTGACCAACGGCGCGGCCCCCGCGCTGGGCGTCACCGGGGCCATGTACACCAACAACGACACCGACCCGAACACCGGCACCACGCTGTTCGACATCGACTCGGTGCTCGACCAGGTGTCGATCCAGTCCCCGCCCAACAACGGCACCCTGGTGGCCACGGGCAAGCTCGGCGTCGACACCACGCCCGACGTGTCCGCCGACATCTACTCCAAGCTCGACGACGGCACCACGGTGTCCAACTCGGCCTACGCCGCCCTGTCGATGCCAGCGACCTCGACGTTCTACAGCGTCGACCTGCTGACCGGCCGGGCCACGCCGCAGGGCGACTTCCAGGCCCGCAACCGGGTCGTGGGCATCGCGGTGCCCCAGAACCAGCGCTGATCCCCCCCTTCCGTCAGCGCTCCGCTCCGGTGGGCCGGCACTGTCCGGCCCACCGGGCGCGTCCGGGCACCGTACGCTCCCCGCCGTGGCGCTCTCCCCCATGAAGGCCACCGCGGCCCCCACCCTGCCCCGCGGCGACGCCTGGGTGTACGAGGTGAAGTGGGACGGCATGCGGGTCCTGACCGAGGTCACCCCCGGCGGTGTCCAGGCCTGGAGCGCCAACGGCAAGGACGCGACCGCCGCCTACCCGGAGCTGGCCGTGCTGGCCGGGGCGCTCGCCCCGGTGGAGGCGACGCTCGACGGCGAGGTCGTCGCCCTCGACGACGAGGGCCGGCCCAGCTTCGAGCGCCTCCAGGGCCGGATGCACGTGACCTCGCCCGTCGACGCCGCCCGCCGGGCGGTCGAGACCCCGGTGGCCTACGTGGTGTTCGACCTGCTGCGCCTGGCCGGCCACGACCTGACCGCCCGGCCCTGGCACGAGCGCCGGCGCCTGCTCGACCAGCTGGGCGAGGACTTCCCCACCGGCATCGACGTGGCGTCCGTCTACGACGACGGCGAGAGCCTGCTGGAAGCGGCCCGCCAGCGGGGCCTGGAGGGCGTCGTGGCCAAGCGGTCCGACGCGCCCTATGTCCCCGGCGCCCGCTCCAAGGCGTGGGTCAAGGTCAAGGTGCGCCGGCACGACGAGATGGTCGTCGGCGGCTGGAGCGGCGGCATCGGCAACCGGGAGGGCCGCCTCGGCTCGCTGCTGTTCGGCTACCACGAGACGCCGGGCACCCCGACGCTGCGCTACGCCGGCCGGGCCGGATCGGGCTTCACCTGGGCCGAGCTGGAGCGCATGGAGCGGCGGCTGGCCGCGCTGGCGACCCCGGACTGCCCGTTCGACCCGCCGCCCCCACCGCTGCACCGCAAGGGCGCGCACTGGGTGCGGCCCGAGGTGGTCGTGGAGATCGCGTACGGCGAGTGGACGTCGGAGGGCCGGCTGCGCCACCCCGTGTACCTGGGCGAGCGCACCGACAAGGACGCGGCCGACGTGGTCCGGCCCTAGGCCGCCCGGCGGATTTCACCCGGACGGGGCGGGGCGGCGCCGGGACGGGGGGCGGGCAGAATCATGGCCGTGGACAGCATCCGGCTCACCGTGCCTGCGACGTCGGCGGCCGTCCGCATCACGCGGGCCGGCGCCGCGGGGCTGGCGACCCGGGCCGGGTTCACCTACCGCGAGGTCGAGCAGCTGCGCCTGGCGGTGGGCGAGGCGGCGGCGCTGCTGGCGCCCGAGCCCGAGGGCGACGGCACGCTGGCCGTGGACTACGACGTGGCGCCCGACAGCCTCCGGGTCGACCTGCGGCTGACCGGTCCGTCGGGCGACGGGCACGCCGTGACGGCCGTGCCGGAGGTGGCGGCGGCGGTGCTCGACGCCAGCGTCGACGAGTGGCAGCTGCTCGACGGCGGGCGGCGCCTCGTGCTGCTCAAGCGCCTGTCCGAGCTCGACGACACCGACGAGGACTGACTGCGCCATCGGATGCGGACCGGGTGGGTCTAGGGTCACCCCCGTGCTCGTGTGGATGGACCTCGAGATGACAGGCCTCGATCCGACCCGGAACGTGATCGTCGAGATCGCCACCCTCGTGACCGACGACAAGCTGGAGATCGTCGCCGAGGGCCCCGACCTGGTCGTCCACCAGCCCCGCGAAGCGCTCGACGCCATGGTGGACGTGGTGCGCGACATGCACACCCGCAGCGGGCTGCTCCCGGCCATCGAGGCATCGGGCATCTCCCTGGAAGAGGCGGGCAAGGCCACGCTCGACTTCATCCGCACGCACGTGCCGCTGCCGCGCACGGTCCCGCTGTGCGGCAACTCGATCGGCACCGACCGGCGCTTCCTCGCGGCCTACCTGCCCGAGATCGAGAACTTCCTGCACTACCGGTCGGTCGACGTGTCGACGATCAAGGAGCTGGCCCTGCGCTGGGCCCCCGACGTGGTCGAGGCCGCGCCCCGCAAGGAGAACACGCACCGGGCGCTGGGCGACATCCGCGAGAGCGTGAACGAGCTGCGCTGGTACCGCGAGCACCTTTTCCGCCTCGGCGCCGTCGACCAGTCCGGAACGGGCTGACCCCGCAGCGTGCGCGGAAGGCGCAGCGATCCTGCCGTCGAGCGAACGAATCGCGCCAAAGACGATTAATCCATTGACTCGGGTGTGCGCCGCGTGATGCCCTAGAGCACCGGCGGGAGCACTAGGCCCGCCTCAGGCACTGATCGACGACCCTTCGGGCACGAAAGGACAGAGGACCGATGACGACCGGCACCATGCAACTGGGTGGTTTCGTAGCCACCGGTGCCGCGCGCCCCGGTGTGTGCCCGACCACCCTCATTACGAACGCCCAGCTCGGCGCGCCCATCTATGCCCAGAAGTGGCTCGGTGGGACGGATGCCAAGCCGGAGTCCCGGGCGTTTGGCAACCACCGAGCCACCCCACGGCCTTGGGAGAGCTTCCCCTGAACAGTTCAGGCGCAGGAAGCGCAAACCCTCTCCAAAGGCCGTCGGGATTCTCCCGGCGGCCTTTCTCTTTCTCTCACTTGACCCCACACCAATGCACGTATCGACGACACCAGCGAACAGATCTCGTAACCAGACACATGAGGGGAATGGGCCGATGATCGCCCCTACCGCAGACGAAACCGACGAGATCCTCGACCTGACCAGACCCGAAGACTTCGGGAACCGTGAGGTCGACGAGCCAGAACCCGAGCTCCTCGCCACGGAGGACTCCTGGTGGGCGCACGCCCGCTGCAACGACGGCAGCGGTCGCTTCGCCACCATGTTCTTCAGCGAGGAGCTGCAAGACATCGCCCGGGCCAAGCACATCTGCGCCACGTGCCCGGCCATGATCCCCTGCCTCGAAGGCGCCCTCGAGCGGCGTGAGCCGTGGGGCGTGTGGGGCGGCCAGCTCTTCCTCAACGGGAAGATCCTGGCCACCAAGAGGCGGCGGGGCCGGCCGCCGAAGCTGGCCCGTCCGGAAGACCAGCTTCCGGACATCCCCATCCCCGACCATCTGCAAGGAGTGGCGGTGATCCGGATTGCGTAAGGGACACGTACAAGAACGAAACCGATCCTCGGCACCACTAGCTGCGCCGACCGGGGCCGTCACCGGCAAAGTGGCGAACGCGGGCGAGTGATCGGCAGACCTGGTGCGGGGGCATCGCGCGGCGGCGATGCTCCCGCACGGCGGGTCGCTTCGTTCTTCGGGCCGAACACAGGCAAGGATCTGGCGGTCGGGCCGCGGTTCGACAGCGAGGCCTCCCGGCAGCACAGGCCGAGCGGATGGGCGGTGGCCGCAGCCCACGAGCCCGCGATCTGGCGGTCGGGCCGCGCCTCGACAGCGAAGCCTCCCAGCAGCACAGGCCGAAC
>DATBGF010000257.1:0-2762 GCA_036558145.1 Acidimicrobiales bacterium | reverse complement strand
CGCAGCGCTGCGTTCACCCGCTTCGACGGCAACCTGGCCGGAGTCGGGGTCCCCTCCCCCGTCGACGAAGTCGTGTCCTCGACCCGGCTCGAGTCCTGGGCGACCTGCCCCTTCGCCTACTTCGCCCGGCGCCTGCTGCGGGTGGAGCCGGTGGAGGACCCCGAGCACCAGCTCCAGATGTCGGCGCTCGACCGCGGCTCGCTGGTCCACGCCGTGCTCGAACGCTTCGTGCTCAACGTGCTCGAACGCCCGGAGGACGACCGGCCCGGTCCCGGTCAGAACTGGACGGCCGAGGATCACGCCGTCATCCGGCGCATCGCGGAGGAGCTGTGCGACGAGTTCGAGGCCCGCGGGGCGACCGGCCGCCCGGTTTTCTGGCGCCGGGACCGGCCCCAGATCCTGGCGCTGGTCGAGCGCTTCCTGGACGAGGACGCCGCCCTCCGCGGGCGCGACGGCACCCGGCCGCTGGCCGCCGAGCACAGCTTCGGCCAGGGCGAGGACGACGCGGTGGAGATCTGGCTGGACGACGGGCGGGCGCTGCGCTTCCGCGGCTCGGCAGACCGCATCGACGAGGGCCCCGACGGCGGCCTGCTGGTCCTCGACTACAAGACCGGCCGGCCCGACGAGTACCGCCGCCTCAGTCCCGACAACCCCGACGAGGGCGGCACCCGGCTCCAGCTCGCGGTGTACGCGCAGGCGGCACGGGCCGCGGTCGGGCGGCCCGACGCGCCCGTGCGCTCCGAGTACTGGTTCGTGTCCGAGCGCGGCGGCTTCGAGCGCTACGGCTACGCCGTCGACGACGCGGTGCTCGCCAAGGTCACGGGCACGCTCGGGGCGATCGTCGGGGGCATCGAGCAGGGGGCGTTCCCGCCCCACCCCGACGATCAGTTCCGGCCCTTCGTCGTCTGCCCGTACTGCGACCCGGACGGCATGGGCGTGGCCGAGCTCCGCCGCCAGTGGGAGCGCAAGCGCGACGACCCGGCGGTGGCGGCCTATGCCGCCCTGGCCGAGGGAGGCCGTCCGTGAGCAGCGCACTCGCCCCGCCGGTCGCCCTCCCGCCCGACCAGCGCGCCCGCGACGACATCACCGAACGCCTGGACACCACGCTCTTCGTGGAGGCGGGAGCGGGCTCGGGAAAGACCCGAGCGCTGGTCGACCGCATCGTCCGCCTCGTCACCACCGGCACAGCGGGCGTCGACGAGCTGGCGGCCATCACGTTCACCGAGAAGGCCGCCGCCGAGCTGCGCGACCGGGTGCGCCAGCGGCTCGACGGCGAGGCCGCCGCGGCTGCCGCCGAAGGCGACGGCCAGCGGGCCCAGCGGTGCCGGGCCGCCCTCGACGACCTCGACAGCGCGGCCATCGGCACGCTCCACAGCTTCGCCCGGCGCATCCTGGGCGAGCATCCGATCGAGGCGGGCATCCCGCCCCGCATCGAGGTGCTCGACGAGGTGGGTTCGGCCGTCGCCTTCGACGACCGCTGGGCCCGTTTCGTGGACCAGCTCCTCGCCGACCCCAGCGTCGAGCGGCCGCTGCTGCTGGCCACGGCCGCCGGCGTGTACCTGCGTCACCTCCGCCTCATCGCCCTGGCCTTCAACGAGAACTGGGACCTCGCCCGCCCCTTCGCCCCGTCCGAGCCGGTCGAGGTGCGCGACTGGTCGGCCGAGGTCGACGCCCTGCTGGCCGACGTCGCCACCGCCTGCGCCGAGTGCGATCACTGCTGCGACGAGGACGACAAGCTGCTGGCACAGTTCGCCAAGCTCGAGATCTGGGCCAGGCGCCTGGCCTCGGCCAGCGACGAGTACACCCGGCTCGGCGTCCTCGGCGCCGCGCCCAGCGGGCAGCCCTACGGGCGCAAGGAGAACTGGCCCGGCTACGACCTGGGCGCGCTGAAGGAGCGCTTCAAGGGCTTCCGGCCCCGGGCCCGGGCCTTGCACAGCAGCATCGCCTCCGAGGCCGTCAACCGGCTAGCGGTCGACCTGCGACGGTTCACCCTCGATGCCGCCGACGAACGCCGCCGCTCCGGTGAGCTCGAGTTCCACGACCTGCTGGTGCTGGCCCGCGACATGCTGCGCGACGCCGAGAACGGTCGGGCCGTCCGGGCGGCGCTGCACCGCCGCTACCGCCACCTACTGATCGACGAGTTCCAGGACACCGACCCCATCCAGATCGACCTGGCCGTGCTCATCGCCAGCCCCGATCCATCCACCCCCGGTGCCCACTGGGACGCAGTCGCCACCCGCGAGGGCCACCTGTTCTTCGTGGGCGATCCCAAGCAGTCGATCTACCGCTTCCGGCGGGCCGACATCTCCCTGTTCCTGCAGGCGGCCGACCGCTTCGGCCACGACGGGCGGCGGCTGTCGCTCACCACCAACTTCCGCACCGGCCACGGCGTGGTGGCACTGGTCAACGAGGTGTTCGGCGAGCTGATCCACGCCCAGGACCACGACGGCGTGCCGTCCCAGCCGGGCTACGAGTCGCTGGTGGCGGTGCGGCCCGACGCCCCGGTGGGACCGCCGGTGACGATCCTCGGGCCCGGGGCCCACGACGACAAGCCCAGCGCCGCCGAGCTGCGCTCCCGGGAGGCCGCTGACGTGGCCGCCACCGTCAGCCAGGTGCTGGACGAGGGTTGGCTGATCGACCGGGCGCCGCACGGTCCGGCGCCCGACTGGCACCCGGCCCGGGCCGGTGACATCACCATCCTGGTCCCGACCCGGACGTCCCTGCCCGCCCTGGAGGACGCCCTGTCCCGAGCGGGGATCTCC
>DATBGF010000256.1:0-2247 GCA_036558145.1 Acidimicrobiales bacterium | reverse complement strand
ACTCGGTGGAGCCGCCGCCGATGTCCACGATGAGGAACGGCCCCAGGGCGTGGTCGAGGTCGCCCGTGGCGCCGAGGAAGGACATGCGGCCCTCCTCCTCGCCGCTCAGCAGCTCGGGGCGGGCGCCGACCACGTCTTCGGTGGCGGCGAAGAACTCGTCGCGGTTGGCGGCGTCGCGCGAGGCGGACGTGGCGGCCACCCGCACCCGTTCGACGTCGTGTTCGTCCAGGATCGTGCGGTAGTCGCGCAGGCACGCGAGCGTGCGCTCGACCGCCTCGTCCGCCAGGCGCCCGGTGCTGCCCACGTCCTGGCCCAGGCGGGTGATGGTCATGCGCCGGTCGAGGATGTCGAGCTTGCCGGACCCGTCCGGCCGGGCCACCAGGACACGGGTCGAGTTGGTGCCGATGTCGATGGACGCGACCGTGGTCATCCCCCGGAAACTACCCCGAGCCGGTCCTGCACCCACCGGCCGACGGGATCGTCGCCGCCGGCCAGGAACCAGGCGGAGTGGGCGTGCAGGCACTTGACCCCGGTGCGGGTGCCGCCCACGCCGCCGGACGGGCGGGGCCCGGCGTGGCCCGCGGGGAGTGCCGCGTCCCGCTCGCGCGCGTACCTCGCGTGGGCCGCGGCCAGCTCGCCGGGATCGACGCCGGCCTCGGCCTCGTCCACGCCTCCCTCGCTCTCCAGGCGCGACACCCGGGTCCGCTCCGGCTCGCCCACCAGCCAGTAGCGGGTGGGCATGGGCGTGCCGTCGTCAAGCAGCGGGGCGTTGCGGATCACCAGCGGCGAGCCGTCCGGGTGGCGGACCACGACCTCGTACGCCCCTTGGGGCCGGCGGCCCAGCAGCCGCTCGACCTCGTGCTCGTCGGTCCCGCCCCCGGCGGTCCCGCTCACGCGGGCTCGGTGCTCCACGAGACCCGGTGCACCCGCCAGGGTTGGGACAGGCCCTTGAGGTCGAGCTCGTGCCCGTCGTCGAAGCACAGGTCGCCGCCCGCCTGCGTGAGGTCGCGGGTGAGGCCGGAGACCAGGATCTCGCCCGGCGCCGCGTGGTCGGCGATGCGCACCGCCACGACCACGTTCTGGCCGAACACGTCGCCGTCGACGTCCACGATCTCGCCCGTGTGCAGGCCGATGCGCATGTCCAGCGGGTGGTCCGGGTGCCCGTCCCGGTACTCGGCCAGCGCCCGCTGGATGTCGACCGCGGCCAGGATGGCCCGGCGGGCGCTGGCGAACACCACGAGGAAGCCGTCGCCCTGGGCCTTGACCTCGGTGCCGCCGTGCTTGGCGACCTGCTCGCGCACGAGGGCGTTGTGGTCGTTCATCAGGTCCATCCAGCGGCGGTCGCCCAGCGCCTCGGCCAGGCGCGTGGAGCCGACGATGTCGGTGACCATCATCGTGAGCGTCCCGCTGGGCCCGGCGGCCGGGGCCGCGTCGGCGTCGACCGGCGGCGCATCGGTCGGTGTGCGGGCGCCGTCGTCGCCGTTGTTGCGGTAGCGGGGATGGGGCTGCATGCGCTCGCGCGACCTCGGCGCCGGCTGCCGGCGCCCGATGTCGATGTTGATCTGGGGGATCAGGTCGCTGAGGTTCGGCATCGGGAGCCCCGGAGGCGGGGCCGTCGGCGGGGTCGGGATGGGCGGGGGAGCCGGCGCGTGCGCGTGGCCGTGGCGGTGGCGATCCCGGTCGCGGTCCCGGCTCCGGCTCGAGCCGCCACGCTCGCCGCGGGGCTTGCCGGTGCGGGCGCCGACACCGCCCCACAGGCCCCGGGCGTGGACCCGCACCAGGGGCGTGCCCGGCAGCACGGGCCCCGGCCGGGTGCGGTCGCCGCTCCCGCCCATGACCACCATGCCGTCGAGCTCGACGGCCACGCCCGCCGGCACCACCACGTCGACCCCGCCCATGATGGCCCAGGCGTAGATGTCGATGACCGGCGTGTCGAAGGCCGCGGACCGCAGGTCGACCTTCACCGAGCCCCAGAAGGCGAAGGCGGTGATGTGCGCCGGGGCCCGCCAGCGGCCCCGGGTGTTGCTCCCGTTCATGATGGCGATCAGCAGCTTGCGCGGCGGGCGGCTGCCCTCGGGGACGGCGGGGACGGGCGGGACCACAGGCTCGGCGGCCTCCACGCCCGGCGGCAGGCCTTCGAGCACCTTCTCCAGCTCGCGCCGGGTGCGGGCCGCGAACACCTCTCCCGCCAGGTCCGAGAACTCGTCCAGGTCGAGCCGCCCCGCTCCGGTGTGGGTGCGCAGCAGG
>DATBGF010000255.1:0-2196 GCA_036558145.1 Acidimicrobiales bacterium | reverse complement strand
GCCACCGCCAGCCAGGCGCCCGCCATGACGCCCACGCCCACCAGCAGCCACAGCCGCCACACGACGAGGAAGTGCATCGCTCAGCCCACGCCCGTCCGGGCCCGCCGGCCGGCGCCCGCGGGATGGGCGGCGCGCGCCCGGCGCATGGCCGCCAGCCGGTGCGGGCGGCGGGCCAGCCAGCCGACCAGGTCGGCGACGGCGTCGCGGTCCGTCCGCAGTACGACGTGGTCGACGCCGGCACCGCGCAGGGTGGCCGCGGTCGCTTCGCGCCGCTCCCGAGCGAGCGCCGCGAAGCGCCGGCGCAGCCCGGCGTCGCCGGTGGCGACGTCGCGCTCCTCGCCGGACTCGGCGTCGACCACGGTCAGCAGGCCCACGTCCGGGAGCTCCAGCTCCCGGGGATCGAGGACCTCGACCGCCAGCGTCTCGTGGCGGGCGGCCAGCAGCCGCAGCGCCGGGTGCCAGGTCCCCGACGACGGGAAGTCCGACACCACCACGACCAGCCCCGGCCGGATGTGGGGCCGCCCGAGCCGCCCGAGCGCGGCGCCCAGGTCGGGCCCGGCCCCGTCGGCGCTCGGCGCGCTGAGCAGCTTGTGGAACAGGGCCATCAGGTGCAGGTGGCCCGCCTTGGGCTCGACCGTGACCACGCCGTCGCTGGTGAGCAGCACCGCGCCGACCTTGTTGCCACCCCGTGACGCGAGCACCGCCAGCGCCCCGGCGGTCATCTCCACCAGCTGGCGCTTGGTGCAGCGGGCGGTGCCGAAGTGCTGCGACGCGGTCAGATCCACGACCAGCCAGGTCGTCAGCTCGTGGTCGGCCACCGAGTCCCGCACGTGGGGCACGCGGGTGCGGGCCGTGACGTTCCAGTCGATGCGGCGGGGATCGTCGCCGGGGGCGTAGCGCCGGGTCTCGCCCGGCTCGGTGCCCAGGCCCACCAGCCGGCCGGTGTGGTCGCCGTGGATCAGGCCGTCGATGCGCCGGCTGAGCGTGAGCTCGAAGCGGCGGACCGCCTCGGCGGGCGAGGCGGGAGCGGGGAAGGGATGCACGCTCATGCCGACCAGACCAGGCGGGGCGGAGCGGGACGGGGATCGGCGGCGACGGCGGGCGTGCTGCCGGTGGGCGCCGGTGGGACCGCCCGGGCGGTGTGGTCCTGGGTGGGGGTCAGGCGCGGCGCCCGGACGGTCGCCAGGATGCGGGCCACGATGTGCTCGGGCTCGACCCCGGCCGCCAGGGCGTCGTAGGTCACCACCAGCCGGTGGGTGAGGACGTCGGCGGCGACGTCGTAGACGTCCTGGGGCAGGGCGAACGAGCGCCGCCGCAGCATCGCCAGCGCCCGGGCCGCGGCCACCAGCCCGAGGGTGGCCCGGGAGGACACGCCGCCGTCCAGGTAGGGGGCGAGGTCGGCCAGCCCGTGGCGGGCCGGGTCGCGGGTGGCGCTGACCAGGTCCACGGCGTACTGGTGCACGCCCGGGTCCACGTAGACCGCGGTGCGGGTCGCGCCCTGGAGGCGTGCCAGGTCGTCCAGGCTGAGCTGCTCGGCGGCGGCGGGCGGCTCGGTGCCCATGCGCCGCACGATCTCCAGCTCCTCGGCGGGGGAGGGGTGGCGCACCGTCAGCTTGAACAGGAAGCGGTCGCGCTGGGCCTCGGGCAGCGGGTAGACGCCCTCGGACTCGGCCGGGTTCTGGGTGGCGACCACCAGGAACGGGGCCGGCACCGGGTAGCTGTGCCCGCCGATCGACACCTGGCGCTCGCCCATGACCTCCAGCAGCGCCGACTGGACCTTCGCCGGCGCCCGGTTGATCTCGTCGGCCAGCAGCAGGTTCACGAACACCGGGCCCAGCTCGACGTCGAAGCTCTCGGACGAGGCCCGGAAGATGCGGGTGCCGACGATGTCCGACGGCAGCAGGTCCGGGGTGAACTGGATCCGGGCGAACGAGCCGCCGACCACCTTGGCCAGGGTCTCCGCCGCCAGCGTCTTGGCCACGCCGGGCGGGCCCTCCACCAGCACGTGGCCCTCGGCGAGCAGGGCGACCAGCAGCCGCTCGACCAGGTGCCGCTGGCCGACGATCACCTTGCGCACCTCGAACAGGGCGTGCTCGAGCAGCGTGGCGTCGTCGACGTTCCCGGTCGGGGACGGGGTGGGGGCGGGCATGTCCGGACCGTACGGTCGGCGGCCCCGGGGGCGGATCGGGGACACCC
>DATBGF010000254.1:0-15419 GCA_036558145.1 Acidimicrobiales bacterium | reverse complement strand
CGGTAGGGCGCCTACGGAGGCGAGGTGGGCCAGCGCCCGACCGCCTCGGTCCGTAGGGCGCCTACCGGGGCGGGCGGCTCGGCAGCCGAGGTCGGGCGGGGCCGTGCCAGCCGACGCCGGCATGCGGGCCGGTCAACCGAGGCAGAGGTAGGGCGGGGGCCGTCAGCCGTGATCGGTAGGTCGCCTACCGAGGCGAGGCCGGGCCCGTCAGCCGCTGTTGGTAGGGCGCCTACCGGACCGGCTGGGGCCGGTAGGCCGAGGCAGAGGTGGGCGGGGGCCGTCTGCTGCGATCGGTAGGTCGCCTACCGACGTGAGGCGAGGCGGGCCAGGGCCGGGGTGCCGTCGGTGTCGGGAGCGCTAGCCGGTCACCTCGACCGGGGTGCCGAGGGGGAGGCCGACGGTCTCCACCAGGTTCGTGAGCGCGGCGGGGTCGAGCGCCACGGCGCCGTGGTCGACGTCGAGGCCGAGCGTGGCCGGATCGTTGGTGCCGTGGAGCGCGACGACGCCCGTGCCTGAGGCGAAGGCGGCGAGGTCGTTGGACGACCCGGACAGGCCGTAGGCGTAGGTCCCGTACGGGCCCGCGGGGTCGGGGGTGGCGACCAGGTCCTTGACGAAGAGGCGGGACCCGGGGGCGGGGGCGTCGGGGCCGACGGCGATCGGGGTGCTCACCACGGTGTCCTCGCCGTTGAAGACCGTGAGCGTGTGGGCCGCCCGGTCGACCTCGATGCGGTACTGGTGGCGGGTGAGGGTGACGTCGTCCCGCTTGACCCAGCCGATCGTCTCCTCCGGTCCGGTGGGGAGATAGATCGACACCCAGTCGCCCAGCTCCTGGGACACCAGGCACACGACCCGGCCGCTGACCTCCTCGGCCGCCGTCAGGTTGCGGATCTCGTCCCCGTTGTCCTCGGGCGTCGCCCGCACCACCAGGGTGTCGCCGGTGGCCTCGGCCACGTGGAAGGTGTCGGCGCGGTGCGACGTGTCCTGGACGACTCCCTCGCTGTCGATGTCGGCGAAGGGTGACTCGGCCGGTGGGGACAGGTCGAGCTCATCGCCGCTGCCGCCGCCTGTGCAGGCGACCCCCAGTACCAACAGCACCCCCGCCGCGGCGGCACCGCGCCGCATGCGGATCATGGCCAGAACCTACCCCCTGGTTGGGGGATCGAACGAAGCTTTGGCAGGTTCGGGCGGTTGCGCGCCGTCCGGGACGAGCTGGTCCTCCGGGTTGAGGTCCTCCAGCTCGCGGCGGGCGGTCTCCGGGAACCACAGCACGATGATGACCGCCATGACGAGCGGGCCCGCGGCCAGGATCGCCAGGGTCCGCCCGAAGGACCCGACCGCGTCGCGCAGGTGTCCGGCGGCGAACAGGCCCACGACGCTGCCGGCCATGGCCACGGTGGTGACGATCCCGTTGGCCCGGCCCCGGAGCGAGGTGGGGAACAGCTCGGGCCCGTAGACGGTGATGGTGGGGACGAGCGCGGCGGCGAAGATCCCTCCCACCGTGGCCGCCACCCACATCCACGCGCCCTGCAGCCCGAACGACAGGGCGGTGAGGATGGTCCCCACCGCGATGCCGGTCGCTCCCACCACGCGCCGGCCCCGGGTGTCGGCCAGGCGGCCACCGGCGACGATGCCGATCCCCGCGGGCGTCGAGGTCACCAGCACGAACAGCGAGATGGTCGCGGCGGTCATGCCCCGCTCGTCCCGCAGGAACTCGTTGCGGAACTGGGACTGCGGGGCGATGAACAGGTTCAGCAGGAACGACGTCCCGGCCAGCAGCAGCAGCCGGTGGTAGTGGCCGGTGAACGGCAGCTTGAGGTGGGGCTGCTCGTAGCGGCGGCTCTCGGGGATGAGGCGCCCGAAGCGGACGACCACCGGCAGGAACAGCAGCGGGGCCAGGTACAGCACGCGCCAGGCGCCCGAGCCGCGGGGCCCGATGTCGGCGATCGGCAGCAGCCACAGGGCGACGCCCGCACCCAGTGCCCCCGTCATGGCCAAGAGCGACAGCGAGTAGGCCCGGGCCCCGGCCGGCATCTCCTCGGCGGCGATGATGGCCAGCAGCAGGCTGGCGGCGGCCCACGACCCCCGGTTGATGGTCTGGGTGGCGGCCAGGAACGCCAGGTTGGGTGCGACGGCACCCGCCACCGTGGACATGATGCTGGCCAGCAGCGCCCCGGTCAGGATCACCCGGCGGCCCCGCCGGTCCGCCATCGTGCCCAGCGCGATGGCCAGCAGACCCCCGAGGCGGACCGCGGCGAACGCGTTGCCCTGCGCTCCCGTGCCCGCGCCGAACTCGTCCGCCGCGAACGTCATGGTCTGGGTGAGCAGCGTCCCCAGGTAGCCGACGACGATCGAGAGGGTCGCCAGCAGGCCGAGCACGGTGGCGCCGCGGGCGTCGGGCCGCTGCGGCGGGTACCACCAGGGCATCTTGCCGGTGGGCGGCCGCTTCAGGGTGAAGCGCACGGCCCGGTTCAGCAGGAACGGCCAGGTGCCGGGGGGCAGCTGGAAGTCGACGGTCTGGGTCACCCGGACGGACCCCGCGCCGTTCCCGGCCGCTTCGCTCGGGCCAATACGTTCGGTGGTGGCTACGCGCGCATAGTGGTCGAACGGTCCGTGGGCCAGGCCGAAGCGGCCGCCGCCCTCGTCCACCTCCCCGACGATGTCGTCGCGGGCGCGCAGCACCAGCTCGGCGGCGGCGGGATCGACGGTGCGGCTGGAGCTGAACCGGGGCACGCCCGCTACCCGGCCGAGGGCCCCTCCGGCCCACCGGGTGAGCCGGCCGGTCCGCCACCCTCGGACTGCTCGCGCTCGATGTGACTGGCGCGCCGGTTGGCCACGACCAGGAGGAACGCGAAGATGCCGATGGGCACCAGCACCATCAGCATCTCGTCCCAGCCGCCCTGGTGCGCCAAGACCAACGTCGTCACGGCCTCCAGAATCCCATGTCGCGGCGGGCAGTGGCTATTCGCGGAACACCGGCGGTTCGTCCGGTGTTTGCCACTGGTGCGCGGAGTTCGCGACGATGCGACGTTGTGCCCGAGGGAGACCACGTGCTCGATATCGACAAGGTCAGCCAGGTGATCGAGGTGATCCGGCCCGCCATCCAGGCGGATGCCGGCGACATCTTCCTGCGCGGCGTCGACGCCGAGACCGGGGTCGTGTCCGTCGAGCTGGTGGGCGCGTGCGTGTCGTGCCCCGCCTCGACCGTGACGCTGAAGGCCGGCATCGAGCGCATCCTCAAGGACCGGGTCCCGGGCGTGACCGAGGTGGTCGACGTGGGCGCCCCCACCGAGACCTCGGTCGGCATCGGCCTGTAAGCCTCCGGGCTAGCGTGCCGGGGTGCCCGGCAAGTCCCCCGACGACCTCATAGCCGACGCCTGCCAGGGCGATCGCGCCGCGCTGGCGCGGCTGCTGTCGATCGTCGAGCGAGGTGGTGACGGGGCGCGGGCCGTGGGGCGGGCCCTGCACGGGCGGGGCAGCGACGCCTACACCGTCGGCATCACCGGCGCCCCCGGCTCGGGCAAGTCCACGCTGACCAGCGCCCTGGTCGACGTGGTGCGGGCCGCCGGGGACCGGGTGGCGGTGCTGGCCATCGATCCGTCCTCGCCGTTCTCGGGCGGGGCCATCCTGGGCGACCGGGTGCGCATGGGCGACCACGCCCTCGACGAGGGGGTCTTCATCCGCTCGATGGCCACCCGCGGCCACCTGGGGGGCCTGGCGGTGGCCGCGCCCGAGGCCGTGCGGGTGCTGACCGCAGCGGACTACCCGTGGGTGGTCCTGGAGACCGTGGGCGTCGGCCAGGTCGAGGTCGAGGTCGTGGGCCAGGCCGACACGACCCTGGTGGTGGTCAACCCGGGATGGGGCGACGCGGTCCAGGCCAACAAGGCGGGGCTGATGGAGATCGCCGACGTGTTCGTCGTCAACAAGGCGGACCGGCCCGGCGCCAAGGAGACCGCCCGCGACCTCGACCGCATGCTGGACATCGCCCTGCCCGCCTCCCGCGAGCCGGACCGCTGGCGGCCCCCGGTGCTGTGCGCCACGGCGACCACGGGCGACGCGGTGGCCGAGGTGTGGGCGGCGGTCGGCGAGCATCGTGGCTACCTGGCGGCCTCGGGCGGGCTGGCCGAGCGGCGCCACCGCCGAGCGGCGGAGGAGGTGACCCGCCTGGTCGCCGCCGCGCTGCTGGAGCGGGCCCGGGCCATGACCACCAGCCCGGAGGCGGCGGAGCTGGCGGACGCGGTGGCGGCGGGCGACCTCGACCCGTGGACGGCTGCCGACCGTCTCCTCGGCGACGCGTAGGGTGCCACCCATGTCCGCAGATGATGCGCTCGTGCACGTCGAGCGCCGCAGCGATGGGGTCGCCGTGGTCCGGCTCGACAACCCCAAGGTCAACGCCTTGTCGAGCGCGCTGCTGGCGCAGCTGGAGGCGGCCGCCAACGCCCTGACCGAGGACCCGCCGGGCGCGGTCGTGGTCACGGGCGGCGACCGGATCTTCGCCGCCGGCGCCGACATCTCCGAGTTCGGCGGCCCGGACGAGGCCCGCACGGTGGGCGCCGGCTTCGTCCGCGCCCTGGACGCGGTGGCGGCCATCCCCCGCTGCGTGATCGCCGCGGTCGCGGGCTTCGCCCTGGGCGGCGGCTGCGAGCTGGCCCTGGCCTGCGACCTGCGCATCGCCTCGGAGCGCGCCAAGTTCGGCCAGCCCGAGATCCTGCTCGGCATCATCCCCGGCGGCGGCGGCACCCAGCGCCTCGCTCGCCTGGTCGGCCCGGCCAAGGCCAAGGACATGATCCTCACCGGCCGCCAGGTCGGAGCCGAGGAAGCCCTGCGCATCGGCCTGGTCGACGAGGTCGTCGCCCCCGACGACGTCCACGACCGCGCCTACGCCCTCGCCGCCGAGCTGGCCCAGGGCGCCGTCGTGGCCCAGGGCCTGGCCAAGCGGGCCATCGACCGCGGCCTGCAGGGCAACCTCGCCGCCGGCCTCGACCTGGAGCAGCAGCTGTTCGCCCAGGTCTTCGCCACCGAGGACGCCCGCATCGGCGTCGCCTCCTTCCTGGAGCACGGCCCGGGCAAAGCCCGCTTCGTCGGCCGCTAGGCCACATCCATGTAGTCACCAAGTGTGTTAATGTGACTACATGGATGTGGCAGTGCGTGAGCTCAAGGCGAAGCTGTCCGCCTACCTCAAGCAGGCTGCGGCTGGTGAGCTGATCACGGTGACCGACCGGGGTCGACCGATCGCGGTGCTGGGGCCCGTGCTCGAACCGGTCGATCTGACGGGAGCCATCGCGGAGGGTTGGGTCACGCCCCCGTCCTCGACCGGGCTTCGGCCGGTTCGCCGTCACCGATCACCTGGGAGCACGCTGCAGGTCTTGTCGGAGGACCGAGCGGAGTGACCCTGTATGCGGACTCCAGCGCACTGCTGAAGCGCTATGTCGAGGAGTCCGATTCGGAGCGAGCGGTCGAGCTTCTCGGAAGCGACCCCGAGCTGGTGACGGGGAGGCACACGGTCGTCGAGGTGCGGCGGAACCTCGCCCGCCTCCTGCATGGGCCTGCACTGTCCGAGGCGCGGGCCGCGTTCGTCGACGACCTCGCCTCATTCGCGATCGTCGAGCTGGATGCGACGACCTGCGATGTGGCGGCGACGATCGCCGAGCAGTCGGGGGTTCGCACGCTCGACGCGCTGCACCTCGGTGCGGCCCGCCGGCTGGGCATGGGACTGACCTTCCTGACCTTCGACGTGCGCCAGGCTCAGGCGGCGCGGTCGTTGGGCATGGCCGTCATGGGGTGCTGAGTCGCTTCACGGGGCGATGCGGCCCGTGAAGAGCGGGCTGGGATAGGGCGGGCTGGTGGGGCCGAGGAAGCAGGTCAGCTTGCGGATGCCGCTGTACCACTCCTGCTCGGTGGGGAACCCGACCCATCCGCCGAGCAGGAGCTCGCCGCGGTAGTCGTAGTAGGTCTCGAGCAGGCCGGCGCAGTAGACGCTGCCGTCGTAGCTGAGGTTGGAGGCGCCGGGATAGTCCGAGGGGGGCTTCACGAGGACGCCCATCACCTCGAAGCGGTGCAGGCCGGCGCAGTCGACCACGTCAACCCGCGTGACGGTGGACGGCGGGTGGGAGCTCAGGTCGTTGACACAGGCGCCGACGTTGACGTCCGACCAGGGACGGCCCGGCAGCGGCGGTGGTGCGGTCGTGGTCGGGGTGGGAGTCCGCGAGGTCGTCGGCGGAGAGCCGGGCACGGTCGTCCCGGACGACCCCCCGCTGCTCCCCCCGCTGCTGCTCCCCCCGTTGCTGCTGCCACCGCTGCTGCTGCCGCCGGGCGCCGTACCGGTCCGGTCCGGGATGCTGATGCCGGACGACCCGCCTGCACCGGCCGCGGGGTCGCCGCCGCGGTCGGACCGGGACAGCGGCTGGTCGCCCTCGGCGTCGTCCGATCCGCCGCGGCCGGACTCGGGGCGCTCGTTGGCGGTCGCGGCGACATCGTCCCGGGACGCTCCTGCGTCACCCCTTCCCGTCAGCGCCACCCCGAGCCACCCGAGCGCGGCCAGCGACACGGCGGCCACCCCGGCGAGCGCCAGCCGCCTCGCCCGCCGCCACGCCGACGCCACGGGTGCCGGCGGACCCACCGGCGCAGGCTCGCTTGCCGGGGCGGCCTCGGTTGCCGGGCTGTCGCCGGCCGGCACGGTCGCCGGGGAGGCGGGTTCGGTCGCCGGGGCCGGCTCGGCTGCGGCGAACGGGTGGGCGGCCAGCGGGGCGGTCTGGGCCAGCGGGGCGGTCTGGGCCAGCGGGGCGGTGACAGCGGCCGGGCCGGGGGCGACGCGGGCGGCGCCGAGAGCTAGGCGGGCCGCGCCCAGGGCGACCGGGTGCTTGGGGTGGTCGTCGCTGGTGATGGGCCGGCCCAGCTCGTCCGTCAGCATCTGGGCGACCAGGGGGATGCGGGACGAGCCGCCCGCCAGCACGACGGAGGCCAGGTCGGAGGCGTCGATCCCTGCGGTGCGCAGGGCCCGGCGTAGCGCGGTGACGGTCGTGGTGAGGGTCGGTCGGATCAGGGTCTCGAACTCGGCGCGGGTGAGGCGGACCTCGGTGTGGTGCGCGGGTAGCACGACGGGCACCGCCACGTCCGTGTCGGACGACAGCGCCACCTTGGCCACGACGCATGCTCGGCGCAGGGCGGCTAGCGCGGCGACCGTGGTCGTGTCGTCGGGGTCGAGGTCTGCCAGGTGGTCCGCCACCTGGGCGCTGACGTGGGCGAGGACCGCGTCGTCGAAGTCGATGCCGCCCAGGTGCTCCAGTCCGATGGCCTCGCCCAGCAGGCGGTGGCCGCCCTCGCTGCCGGCCATGATCGCCGCGTCGAAGGTGCCGCCACCCAGGTCGTAGACGGCCACGACCTCGCCCGGGCCGACCCGGGCCGAGGCCGCGTAGTGGGTGGCGGTGGCCAGGGGCTCCGACACGACCGTGACCGCTCCCGGCGGCCAGGTGCCGGTGGCGGCCTCGCCGTCGGCGATGTCGATGGCCTCGCGCAGGACGTCGCGCTTGTAGCCGCCCCAGTTGGCCGGGCAGGTCAGCACCAGGTGGTCCGCCGGACCGCCCTCGGCCTCCGCCACCCGCTCCAGCACCCACGCCAGCAGCCGTCCGGTGAGGGCGGCGGCGGAGTGGGGGCTGCCGCCCAGCAGGATCGGCGTCTGGTCGCCCATGCGCCGCTTGAACTCCCGACCGAGCCGGTCCGGGTCGACCGCACCTGCATGATCCGCGGGCTCGCCCACCAGCCAGTCGCCGCCGGGGGCGAGGTACACCACCGAGGGGATCTCCGCCGCCTGCGTCCCGAGCCGCACCACCGAGGCGCGCCCCGAGCGCCACGTGGCTGCGGCCGTGTACGTCGTGCCGACGTCGACGCCGAGGTCGTAGCCCGGCATCAGCCTGCGATCTTCCCGGTCAGGAGCGACCCGTCGGCCAGCCCGAGGAAGCAGTCCAGCTCCTGGATTCCCCGGTCCCACTCCTGCTGCGTCGGGATCCCGACGGCGAAGCCGAGCACGAGGTCGGGCCGGAACGCGTTGACGAAGTCCCGGTCCTTGCCGCACCAGTCCGTGGCCTCCTGCACGAGGCCGGCGGAGCCCGGGTAGGGGCCCGGGGCCTTGGCCAGGACGTCGACGGCCTCGTACTCGTGCGGGGTGTCGCAGCCCACGACCGCCACCCCCGTCACCGTGAGCGGGTCGGCGTTCAGGTCGTTCAGGCAGGCCCCGGTGGCGACCTCGTGCCACTGCGGCCCGGGGTCCGGGGCCACGGTGGTGCTCGTCGTGGCCGGCGGGGCCGTGGTGGCCGGAGGGGCCGCCGTCGTCGGAGGACGGGAGCGCCGCGGGGCCGTGCCCGGCGTGGTGACCCCGGTCGGCAGGTCGCCGTCCGCAGCCGTGGTGGACGTCGTGGACGAGGACGTGCTCGTGGTCCCGGTGTCGACGTCGTCGCCGGTGACGGCGAGCTCGTCGGGCCCGGAGCGCCGGTCCGCCCCCGCGCCGGCGACCGTCACCGCCACCAGCCCCAGGGCGGCCGCGGTGAGCGTGACCACGCCGGCGACGGCCAGGCGGCGCCCGCGGGAGCGGCCGGAGGCGGCCGGCTCGGGGACGTCCGGCTCGGGGAGGTCCGGCGGCCCCGCCGGCGCGACCGGCGGCCGGGCCGGCGCGCTCGGCGGGACCACCTCCAGGGCCGCGGCGCCTGTCCGCGTAGGGCCGAGCAGGGCCGCGCCCAGGGCCACGGCGTGCTTGGGGTGCAGGTCGATCGCCACCGGGCGGCCCAGCTCCTCGGTGACCAGCTGGGCCACCAGCGGGATGCGGGACGATCCGCCGGCCAGCACCACCGCGGCCAGGTCGCCGGGATCCACGTCGGCGGCGCGCAGCGCCCGCTCCAGTGCGGCCATCGTGCCGGCCAGCGTGGGCCGGATCAGGCCTTCGAACTCGGAACGGGTGAGCCGCACCTGGGTCTGGAAGCCGGGCAGCACGACCGGGATCGAAACCTCGGTGTCGTCGGACAGGCCCTCCTTGGCCTCGACGCACGCCCGCCGCAGCCCGACCAGCGCCCGCACGACCGCCGGGTCGGCCAGGTCCAGCCCGCCGCCCCCCGTCGCCTGCTGGGTCACGTAGGCGAGCACCGCGTCGTCGAAGTCGACGCCGCCGAGCTGCTCCACCCCGGTCGGATCGCCGATCAGCGTGTGGCCGTCCCCCGTGTTGACGAGCACGGCGGCGTCGAACGTGCCCCCGCCCAGGTCGTACACGGCCACCAGCTCGCCCGGCTCGACCCGGGCACCCGCGGCGTAGTGGGCGGCCACCGCCTCCGGCTCGGACACGATCGTCACGCGGTCCCGGTCGGCGCCGGCCTGCTCGACGGCCTGGCCGAGCAGGTCCCGCTTGTAGCCGCCCCAATTGGCGGGGCAGGTCACGATCAGATGATCGGGCTGCGACCCCTCCACCGAAGCGACGCCGGCCACGACCGCGGCCAGCAGGCGGGCCGTGAGCGCGGTGGCCGACAGCGGCGATCCGCCGAGCAGGATCGGCGTCTGGTCGCCCATGCGGCGCTTGAACTCGCGGGCCACCCGGTCGGGCTCCACCGCCTCGCGCCGGGACGCGGGCTCGCCCACCAGCAGCTGGCCGTCGGAGCGCAGGAACACGACCGACGGCACGACGGGGGAGCGGGTGCCCAGCGTGACGATCTCGACCCGCTCGTCGCGGCGCGTGGCGGCTGCCGTGTAGGTGGTGCCGAGGTCGACACCGAGGTCATAGCCCACTTGCTTCTCCCCGTCGGGTTGCCCGCGCCCGGATTCGGTGCGGGCAACCCCGGGGGATTGCAGTGGCGCCTCAGGCCCAGGCGGCCAATCCGAGCTCGGCCGGGCTCACCAGGTCGGGATGCCGGGGCACGACCCGGACCGTGAACCCGTAGCGGCCGGCGCGCTCGGTGCGCAGCGAGCCGACGTAGTGGGCGTGGTCGTCGTCGGAGCGGCCGTCGGGCTCCATGGACACGATGTCGTGCTCGGTCAGCTCGTCGGCCTGGCCCACCGGGCCGTGGACCAGCTGCACGTCCACGTCCTCGGGCGCCAGCTCGCCCAGCGCCACCACGGCCTCGACCGTCCGGGAGCCGCCGAGGTCGGCGCTGGAGGGGTCGCCCTCGACCCGGTCCACGTGGACGCCGTGCCAGGCCTCCCGCACCCGTTCCTTCCACGCCGCCAGGGCCTTGGCCCGGGCGTGGCCGTCGGCGGAGAGGGTCTCGGTGCGGGCTGCGGTCGGCTCGTACAGCTCCTCGACGTAGTCGGCCACCATGCGTGAGGCGGTGACCTGCGGCCCCAGCGAGGCCAGCGAGCGCCGCACCTTCTTGAGCCAGCGGCGCGGCACCGGCCCGCCGTAGCGCTCGTAGAACAGCGGGACCACCTGCCGCTCCAGCAGGTCGAACAGGGCGCCGGCCTCCAGGCCGTCACGGCGCTCGCGGTCCTCGACGTCCTCGGCGGACGAGATGGCCCAGCCGTTCTCGCCGTCGAACATCTCGTGCCACCAGCCGTCGAGGATCGAAAGGTTGAGCCCGCCGTTGAGCGCGGCCTTCATGCCGGACGTGCCGCACGCCTCCTGGGGCCGGCGCGGGTTGTTGAGCCACACGTCGCTGCCCTGGTAGAGCGCCCGGGCCACGGAGATGTCGTAGTCGTCCACGAACACCAGCCGGTGGCGGATCTCGGGGTCGGCCGAGAACGCCACGATCTGGCGGATCATCTCCTTGCCCTGCTCGTCGGCCGGGTGGGCCTTGCCCGCGAACACGAGCTGCATCGGCCGGTCGGGCGACAGCAGCAGGTCCCGCAGGCGCTCGGGCTGGGACAGCAGCAGCGTCGCCCGCTTGTAGGTGGCGAAGCGGCGGGCGAAGCCGATGGTGAGCACGCGCGGGTCGAGCACCTCGTCGGTCCAGGCCACGTCGGACCCGGTGAGGCCCCGGGCGGCGGCCGCCTCCTTCAGGCGGCGGCGCACGAACGTGACCATGCGCTCCCGGCCCTGCTCCTTGGCCCGCCACAGCTCGTCGTCGGGGGCCTCGGCGATGCGGGCCCACAGGTCGGGCAGCGCCTCGTCCCAGTCCGGCAGCACGTAGCGGGACAGCAGGTCGGCGATCTCGGGCGAGACCCAGGTGTGGGCGTGCACGCCGTTGGTGATCGAGCCGATCGGGGTCTCGTCGGACTCCAGGTCGGGCCACAGGTCGCCGAACATGTCCCGGCTGACCTCGCCGTGGAGCTGGGCGACGCCGTTGGACCGCCCCGCCAGGCGCAGGCCCATGACCGCCATGTTGAACGGCTCGTCGGGCTCGTCGCCCGGGCGGTGGCCGAGCGCGACGACGTCGCCGATCTTGACCCCGACCTCGTCGGCCCAGCGCCCGAAGTACTTCTGCATGAGCGGCAGGGGGAAGCGGTCGATGCCCGCGGGCACCGGCGTGTGGGTGGTGAAGATGCACCCGGCCCGGACCGCCTCGATGGCCTCGGGGTAGCTGAGCCCCTCGTCCACCACCAGGCGGCGGATCCGCTCCAGGCCCAGGAACCCGGCGTGGCCCTCGTTGGTGTGGAACACCTGGGCCTCGATGCCGACGGCTTCCAGCGCCCGAACCCCGCCGATGCCGAGCAGGATCTCCTGGCGCAGCCGGTGCTCGGTGTCGCCGCCGTAGAGCCGGTCGGTCACGCTGCGCAGGTCGTCCGAGTTCTCCTCGACGTCGGCGTCGAGGAAGTACAGGGGCACCCGGCCCACCTCGGCCTTCCACAGCTGGGCCACCAGCGGCAGCTCGTCCTGGGCCAGGTCGACCTCGACCCGCACGTTCTCACACAGGGTGAGCGCCATGACGTGGGGGTCGAGCAGCGGGTAGCGCTCCTGCTGCCAGCCGTCGGCGTCGAGGCTCTGGCGGAAGTAGCCGTGCCGGTAGAGCAGGCCCACGCCCACCAGGGGCACGCCGAGGTCGCTGGAGGACTTGAGGTGGTCGCCGGCCAGCACGCCCAGGCCGCCCGAGTACTGGGGGACCGCCTCGGCGATGCCGAACTCGGGGGAGAAGTACGCCACCAGGCCCAGCGGGCTGTCGCCCCGGGTCTGGAACCAGCGGTCGCCGTCCAGGTAGCGCTGCAGCTCGTTGCGGACCTCGTCGAGGAAGCGCCGGAACCCGGCGTCACGGGCCAGGGCGTCCAGGCGCTCGCGGGGGACCAGGCCGAGCAGGCGGACGGGGTCGTGGACGCTGGCGTCCCACAGGTCGTGGTCGACCCAGCGGAACAGGTCCCGGGTCTGGTCGTCCCACGACCATCGCAGGTTGAACGCCAACTCCTCGAGCGCCGAGAGCTCGGGCGGGAGGGAGGGCCGGACAGTGAAGCTTCGCAATGCCTTCATCGCTCGCGCACCGTAGTGAGTGCGAGCTACCCCGCGCCCCTGGAGGGGTATCCAGGGGCGCGGGGTTCACCGAGGGTTCACTCGGTGGCGCCGTTGCCACCGAGTGCCAGCTTGCCCGCATAGGACAGCGTGTTCTCCGGGGTGAACGGGTGGAAGCTGCCGGCCCGCACGTCCCGGAAGGCCCGCTCCAGCGGCGAGCGCCGGAAGAACGAGCGACCACCGAGGGTGTCCATGGCCAGGTTCACGACCTCGCCGGCGCCGAGGACGGCCTGGCGCTTGGCCACCATCACCGTGCTCACGGCCTCGGGCGTGGGCTTGTAGGCATCCCCGAGCTCGTCCAGGGCGCCCATCAGCGCCCACCAGGAGACGCGCAGCGTGGCGTCCATGAGCCCGACCTGGCGCTGCACGCGGGCCAGGTCGCCGAGGGCCGCCGGGCCCCGGGACCCGGACGCGGTGGCCGCCACCGCCGCGTCCCGGGCCCCGGCAGCGATCCCGAAGTAGGTGGCGCCGACGATCGGCGCGAAGTGGAGGGCGGCGGCCGCCAGCGGGACGCCGAACTCGCCGTAGGGCCGGCGCCCGGCGATCTTGTCCGCCGGGACCACCACGTCCTCCATCACCACGTCGTGGCTGGCGGTGCCGCGCATGCCGAGCGTGTCCCAGGTCTCGACCAGGCTGACGCCCTCGGCCGCGAACGGCACCGAGAAGTGGATGACCTCGGCGTCCGGGCCGGGCTCGCCCACGACCGCGCAGGTGGCGACGACGGTGGCGCCCGGGGACTGGCTGCAGAACGCCTTGCGCCCGTTGATCCGGTAGGCGGTGGGGGCGTCGCCGTTCTCGCTCACCGGGGTGGCGATCGTGGTGGGCCACAGCCAGTCCGAGCCGCCGCTGGTGGCGATGACGATGCCCTCGGCGGCGATGCGGCGCAGCACGCCCTCGGCGTCGGGGGCGCCGGCGCGGCGCCGGAAGCCCTGCATGACGGTCAGGTACTGGTGCATGGCCGACGCCAGCGCGGTGGCGCCGTCGTGGCGGGCCAGCTCGGCCTGGGCGTAGCACACCTGGCGCCAGCTGGCGCCGAGGCCGCCGAGGTCCTCGGGCACGGCCAGGGCCAGGTAGCCCTTCTCCCGCATGGCCTCGTAGGCCTCGGCCACGAAGGTGGCGTCGCGGTCGTGGTCGGCCGCGTGCCGGGCCGCGATCTCGCCGATCTCGGCGGCCAGGGGGACGAAGCGGTCGTCGTCGGGCCGGACGGGAGTGGGGAACGTGGATGCGGGACGCTCGGGAGCGTCGGTCAGGGAGGTGCTCATGTCCGCCTTCTCTCTGGGGTCTCTACCTGGGACGGTAAGAGCGCCCGGGCGGCCCGGGTAGTACAACATCTGAACCATGCGGACGTACGCGCAGTACTGCCCGATCGTCCGGGCGGTGGACGTACTCGGCGAGCGGTGGACCCTCCTCATCGTGCGGGACATGCTCGTCGGCTCGACCCGGTTCAACGAGATCTCCCGGGGCCTGCCCGGGCTGTCCCGGGCGCTGCTGACAAAGCGGCTGCGCCAGCTGGACGCGGCCGGCATCGTCGAGCGCCACGACGACGGCAGCTACGCCCTGACGCCGGCGGGCAAGGACCTGGAGCCGATCGTGTTCGGGCTGGCCGACTGGGGCGCCCGCCACGCCTTCGGCGACCCCGAGCCGGAGGAGCTCGACCCCGAGGTGCTGATGTGGTGGCTGCACGACCGCATCGACACGTCCGAGGTCGACAAGCGGGCCGTGATCGAGGTCGACATCCACGACCGGCGCCGGCTGTTCTGGCTGGTCATCGAGCCGGGCGACGCCTCGGTCTGCGTCGCCCACCCGGGCCTGGAGATCGACGCGGTGCTGCGGTGCGGCATCGGGCCGCTGTTCCAGATCTGGGAGGGCGAGATCGAGCTGCTCGACGCGGTCAAGGCCGGGACCGTCGACTTCACCGGCCCCCGCTGGATCGTGTCCGGCCTGCCCCGGTGGCTGGAGTTCAGCCCGGTGGCACCGTACGTACGCGCGGCTCGTGGCGGCGCGTAACCCGACTCTGCCTACCCTGGGATCGTGCTCGGCCGCATAACGATCGACGCCGTCCGCCCCACGACGCTCACCGGTGACTTCCCGTCCAAGGCGGTGGTGGGGGAGACGGTCCCGGTGGCCGCCGACATCTACAAGGACGGCCACGACCTGCTGGCCGCCCGGGTGCGATGGCGGCGGGCGGGCAAGGCCAAGTGGCAGTCGGCGCCGCTGCGCCCGCTCATCAACGACGCCTGGGAGGGTGAGCTGAGCCCGTCCGAGGTCGGCCTGCACGAGGTCGTGATCGAGGCGTGGCGGGACCGGTTCGCCACCTGGCGCCACGACGTGGAGATCAAGGCCGCGGCGGGCGACGACGACCTGGACCTGGAGCTGGAGGAGGGCGCCCGCATCCTGGAGTCGCTGGCCCCCGGGGTCGGGTCCCGGGATCGCAAGCGGGTGCTCGACGCCGTGGCCGGGCTCCGCCGGGAGGCGTGCAGCCTGCACGTCCGGCTCAACGCCGGGCTGGACGACCGGGTGGCCGGGCTGGTGGCCGCGGTCCCCGACGCCGACCTCACCGCGACGCCGCTGCGGTCGCTGTGGGTCGACCGCGTGCGGGGCGCCTACGGCGCCTGGTACGAGCTGTTCCCCCGCAGCGAGGGCGGGTTCGCGGGCGCCGCCAAGCGGCTGGCCGCCGTCGCCGACATGGGCTTCGACGTGGTCTACCTGCCGCCGATCCACCCCATCGGCGTCACCGACCGCAAGGGCGCCAACAACACGCTGGACCCGGGGCCGGACGATCCCGGCAGCCCGTGGGCCATCGGCTCGCCCGAGGGCGGCCACACCGCGATCGACGCCGGGCTGGGCACGCTGGAGGACTTCCAGCGGTTCCGGGCCGAGGCCGAGGCCCAGGGCCTGGAGGTGGCGCTCGACTACGCCCTGCAGTGCTCGCCCGACCACCCCTGGGTGCACGACCATCCCGAGTGGTTCTGGCGCCGGCCCGACGGCAGCATCCGCTTCGCCGAGAACCCGC
>DATBGF010000253.1:0-15696 GCA_036558145.1 Acidimicrobiales bacterium | reverse complement strand
CCCGGGCGCGGCGCTCGACCGCCAGGAACGGCTCGTAGTCGGGGAACTCGGCCACCACGTGGCGGGCGCGGCGCTCCAGGCCATCGCCGCGTACCACGACGTCGGGCCCCTCCACGCCGACGGTGAGGTCGCCGCGGACGGGGAGGTCGGGCCGCCAGCGCCGCAGCGTGGCCGCCGGGACCAGGCCGCGGAACGCTCCCCCGCCGGCCCCGGCCGGGGCCAGGTCGCGCACGGCCAGGCGGTGGGCGTCGGTGGCGACGAGGCGCAGCGAGCCGTCGCGGGCCTCGACCAGCACGCACCACAGGACCGGGCGTTCGGGGTCGCACCCGGCGGCGGGCAGCACCTGGTCCAGGGCGGCGGCGAAGGCGGGGGCGGGCACGGTCATGGACATGGGGCACTCCTCGGTCGTCGGTCGCAGGCCGTGAGCGACCGCCCGGGCGTCGCGGAGCCGGTGCTCCATCCCCGCCAGGTGGGCGTCGAGCAGCGCCTGGCGCCGGGCCGGCGCCGCGCCCAGGTAGGCGGCCACGCCGGCCAGCGGCATCCCCAGCCGCCGCAGGTCCCGGATGGTCACCGCCACCGCCACCTCGTGCTCGCCGTAGGCGCGGTAGCCGGTGTCCGGGTCGACCGAGGCCGGCGGCAGCAGCCCCCGGTCCCCGTAGAACCGCAGGGCGCTGACCGACAGGCCGGCCCGCCGGGCGCACTCGCCGATGCTCAGGCGGTCGTTCACGGCCTCACCCTCGGGCCTGCACCAACCTGAGAGTCAAGCCCCGGGCCCGGCCCGCCGCACGCAGGTGTAGGCCGCGTAGGCACCGCGCCGGTAGCTGCGCTCCACGACGTCGAACCCGGTCCGGTCGAGCAGGGCGTCCAGCAGCCACGACCAGGTGCTGAACTCGCTGCGCACGTGCAGCGCCAGGTCGTCCGCGGTGTAGCCCCGGGACGGATCGTCGACCGCGCCCGCCAGCCACGCCTCGATGTGCTCGCCGGCCTCGCCCGGCTCGAAGTCGTAGGCCAGGTCCCGGAGCCGCAGGACCCCGCCGGGGCGGAGCAGCTTGGCGATGCGGTCCAGGGCGATCCCCTTCCAGAAGTCGGGGATCTGGTGCAGCGCATTGCGGCTGAAGACGAAGTCGACCGGCTCACCGTCGTGCTCGTAGGACAGGAAGCCGGCCTCGACGACGGTCACGTTGGCCAGGCCGAGCCCCGCCACCCGCTCCCGCAGCGCCGCCACCATGGCCGGGGACACGTCCACCGCCACGACCCGCCCGCACTCGGGGGCGACCGCGCCGGTGAACGTCCCGGTCCCGGCCCCGAGGTCGAGCACCGTCGAGCCCGGGCCGAGGCCGTGGCGGCGCAGGGTGTCCACGTCCTCGGCCGGGTCGTAGCCCGCCTTGCGGTCGTAGGCGGACACATACGTGGCATCGAGGTGCTCGTCGCCCGCGTGGGCGCGCTCGTCGAGCCACCACCCGCTCATGCGGCGAGCGCTTCCACGAACCCTTCGAGACGGTCGAGGGACAGCGGCTCGACCAGCAGGCCGGGCACGTTCCGCCGGGCCTTGGTCAGCTGGTCGTCCTCGCGCTCGGCGTCGAGGACGATCATGACCCGCGTGGCGGTCCAGTTGAGCCAGGCGCTCACGCCCGCGGTGAACATGCGAAGCTCCAGCTGCTCGGGTCCTTCGACCCGCCCACGGTAGGCGGCGAGGAACGCCCGGCCCGGCACGACATCCAGGTTGCCGGGACCGTCGATCGTCTCGCACCAGGACATCAGGGCGTTGGCCAGCTCCCAGTCGGGCGGGATCGCGCCGGCGTGGTCCCAGGTGGTGAGCACCAGCTGGTCCCGGCCCGCGACCCGGGTGGCGTCGGGCGCCAGCCAGCAGTGGGAGAAGACGGCCCGCGTGTCGGGATCGCGATCGTCCCGGACGGCGTCGAGCGACAGGAAGCCGGGGACCGCGTCCGCCAGCGCCTCGGCCCAGGGCAGCGCGCCCTGGCGGGCCCGGTCGACCAGCCCGTGCCACTCCTGCGCCGATCGCCGGTAGGTCAGCCAGCGCACGACCGGGGCGGGTGGCTGCAGGGCGAGGGCGTGCAGCGTGCCCAGGAGGGTGCCCGCCGCCGCGGCGAGCTCGGGGGTCGGCGGCTTGGTGGGCAGGGGGCCGAGCGGGATGCGGCGGTGGGCCCGCCAGTGCTCGCCGCCGACGTCCACGGCCACCCGGCCCTCGGGCGTGCGGACCGGCGGCGGTGTCGCCACGCCCGCGGCGATGGCGGCGTCGACCAGTCCCGCGGCCGCCTCGACGTGCTCGGGCGGGACGTGGGGCGCGAGCTGTGTGAGCAGGACCGGGCCACTCGTCGTGTCCAGCTCCCACACGTGGCCGGCCCACTCGTCCTCGACGTGGCGCATCGGGGACGCGGCGCGGCCCAGCCCGAAGGCGCGGACCAGCGCCGCCACCAGGTCGTCCGGGGCGACGGTGGGCGGCTGCGTGCGAAGGCGGGCGACCTCGGCCTTGAGGTCGGCCCAGGTGGTGAAGCCGTACTCGCGGGCCAGGGCGGCCTGGGCCTCGCCCAGCGTGGCCTGCGGCTCGCTGCGGCGGAAGATGGCCAGCAGCTCCTTGGCCTGGCGGCGCAGATGGTCGAGGCTGGCCGACTCGGGAAGGGTCCTCATGATGACCTCCGGCACCCGGACTCGCTCGGGTGCGACAGCTGCGCAGGGCGCGCGGCGTTGGTCTGAGGGGTGGCTTCCAACCTTCCGGCGAGTCACGCCGCTCCCCCGACGAGCGGTGGCGCCACGGTACTACGGCTCCGGATAGCTGTACTGCTCCTCCCAGTCGGCCCGGCGGCCCTCGGGCGTGAGGTCGAACAGGTTCCACATGGGCTCGACCGTGCCGAGGTGGCGCGGGTCCTGGCCGGGGTCGACCGGGGCGTAGAACAGCTCGGAGGCCCAGAAGTGGCGGACCGTGTCGCCCTCCTTGCGGAACACGTTGAGCATCGGCCGCTGGGCGCCGTCCGGGGTCTCGCCGTGGTAGTCCCGGTTGTAGGTGCTGCCCAGCGAGGACACGACCCGCAGGCGGTGCCAGCCCCGGTCCTCGGCGAAGGCCAGCACCCGCTCGACCGGCGACTTGGCCGCCGCCACCAGGTTGACCCGGGCCGCCACGTGGTCGGCGGCCCCGTCGAACTGGTCGAGCAGCGCGGTGCACGACGGGCACGGCGTCTCCAGGATCGGCAGGCGCGCCGCCCGGCCCTCGGCGGGCGCGGGCCGGTCGTCGCCCGGGTCCCGCGGGAACATGAAGCTGTAGATGATGAGCGAGTCGCGGCCGGGGGCGAACAGCTCGGACAGCCGGATGTCGACCGGCGCGCCGTCCGGTCCCGCGCCCTGGAACACGTAGTCCTCGGGCACGACGCCGCCCGGGGGCAGGGCCCGGCGGGCCTCAGCCACGGCCTCCATGCGGCGGCGCAGGTCCAGCTCCTGGTCCAGCAGGTGGTCGCGGGCGGTCCGGTACTCCGCGGACTCTCCGGGGAACGTGATGCTCATGGCGGTGCAGACCCAGTCGCGGGGGAAATCTCATCGCCCGTCAGCGATTGTCTGACTAAGGTCAGGTAATGGACATGGCCCTGGTGGACAAGGTGCGTTCGTTCAACCGGACGGTGACCCAGCGGGTCGGGGCGCTGGACGACCACTTCCTGGCCCGGGACCGGCCCCTCGGCGAGTCCCGCCTGCTGTGGGAGATCGGCGAGGACGGCTGCGACGTGCGCCGCCTGCGCGAAGCGCTGGACCTCGACTCCGGCTACGTCAGCCGGCTGCTGCGCTCGCTGGAGGCCGACGGCCTGGTCACCGTCGAGCCCAGCCCGGCGGACAAGCGGGTGCGCACCGCCCGCCTCACTTCCCCCGGCGCCCGCGAGCGGGTCGAGCTGGACCGGGCGGCGGACGAGCTGGCCTGGTCGCTGCTCGCTCCCCTCGACGAGCACCACCGCGACCGGCTGGTCGCGGCCATGGGCGAGGTCGAGCGGCTGCTGACCGCGGCGCTGGTCCGCTTCGAGGTGGTCGACCCCGCCGACCCTCGCGCCCGCTGGTGCCTGGCCGAGTACTTCGCCGAGCTGGACCGGCGCTTCGACGGCGGCTTCGAGCCGGGGCGCAGCCTGGCGACGCCCGCCGAGGAGCTGCGGCCGCCGCACGGCGCCGTCCTGCTGGCGGCGCTGCGCGACGAGCCGGTGGGCAGCGCCATGCTCATGTTCGAGTCCGGCGGCACCGCCCTGATCAAGCGGATGTGGGTGTCGCCCACCGTCCGGGGCCTCGGCGTCGGCCGCCGCCTGCTCGCCGCGCTGGAGGAGCGGGCCGTGGCCGGTGGCGCCCACACGATCCGGCTGGAGACCAACCGCACCCTCGTGGAAGCCATCTCGCTCTACCGCGCGACCGGCTACCAGGAGGTCGAGGCGTTCAACGACGAGTCGTACGCCCACCACTGGTTCGCCAAGGCGCTCTAGCGGGCCAGCCCGGCCAGCGCGACCCGCACCCGGCGCCGCTCGCCCGGGTCGTCGCAGACCGCCAGCAGGTCCGCCAGGCGCGCCCGCCACTCGACGCGCACGTCGGCCGCGAGCCGGTCCCGCTCCGGGGCGGGGACGCGCTCGACGGTGCCCAGCACGGCGTCGAGCAGCGCGAGCTGGTGGTCGACCTCGGTGTGCCGGGCGGTGACCAGCGGCAGCCGCTCGGCCTTGGCCGTCGGGTACTTCGTGCCCGCCACGAGGGCGCCCGGCTCGCAGCCGAACACGCCGGCGAGCAGGGTCACGGTCCGCTCGCTGGGCACCGAGAGGTTGGCCTCGATGTGGGACAGCGCGGTGCGGGACATGGCGATGCGCTCTGCCAGCTGGGCCTGGGTCCAGCCCAGCTCGGCCCGCTCCTTGGCCACCCGGCGCCCGAACGAGTCCTCGTCGATGCCAAGTGGCTTAGCAGACAGGCGGCTCCCCGCCCGGTACAACCGCAGCCATGGCCTCACCCCGACGTGCGCTCATCACCGGCATCACCGGCCAGGACGGCTCGTACCTGGCCGAGTTCCTGCTCGAGCAGGGCTACGAGGTGGTGGGCGTCGTCCGGCGCAGCTCGACGCTCAACTTCGAGCGCATCGCCCACATCCAGGACCGGCTGACGCTGGCGCCGGGCGACCTGCTCGACCAGAGCTCGCTCAACACCGTGATCGCCGAGCACCGGCCCAGCGAGGTCTACAACCTGGCAGCACAGAGCTTCGTCGTCACCAGCTTCGGCCAGCCGGTGCTGACCGGCGAGGTCACCGCGCTCGGGGCGGTGCGCATGCTGGAGGCGATCCGCCAGGTGGACCCCGACATCCGCTTCTACCAGGCCAGCTCGTCGGAGATGTTCGGCAAGGTGGTCGAGGTTCCCCAGACCGAGTCGACGCCGTTCTATCCCCGGTCGCCCTACGGCGTGGCCAAGCTCTACGCCCATTGGATCACCGTGAACTACCGGGAGAGCTACGACCTGTTCGCCACCTCGGGGATCCTGTTCAACCACGGCTCGCCCCGGCGCGGCCTGGAGTTCGTGGAGCGCAAGGTCAGCCACGGGGTGGCCCGGATCAAGGCCGGCCTGCAGCACGAGCTGCGCCTCGGCAACCTCGACGCCCGCCGGGACTGGGGCAGCGCCCCCGACTACGTCGAGGCCATGTGGCGCATGCTGCAGCTCGACGCGCCGGGCGACTTCGTGGTCGCCAGCGGCGAGACGCACTCGATCCGCGAGCTGTGCGAGGTCGCCTTCGGACACGTGGGGCTCGACTGGAACGACCACGTCGTCCAGGACCCGCAGTTCTACCGCCCGGCCGAGGTCGACCTGCTCATCGGGGACGCGTCCCACGCGGCGGCGACCTTCGGCTGGAAGCCCCGGACCAGCTTCGAGGAGCTGGTCCGGTCGATGGTCGACGCCGACGTCGCCGCGCTCAGCGCGGGGGTGTGACCATCCGGCGGAGGATGTCGAGGGCGTCGAGGAAGGCGCCCGACGGTGTCGAGTCCGGGTCGACCAGGCGATGGAGGCGCAGGCCGTCCTCCAGGGCCACGAGGATGGTGCCCACCGCGTCGGGGTCGGCGTCCTCGACGCCGTCGGCCGCCAGCGCGCTGACCGCCACCTCGCCGACCAGGCGGCGCAGGCTGGCGAGGCGCTCGCCCATGAGCGGGCGCAGGTCGGGCCGGCGGGCCACGTAGAGCATGAGCTCGACCTGCAGCAGCGGGTTGCGGTGGAGCGGGTCCTGGCGATCGAGGTCGTCGCGCAGCGCCTGGACCAGCCCGGCGGCGTCGGGGTGGTCGCGCATGAGCGCCCGGTTGTGCACCCCGCTGCGGGTGACGTGGTCGTCGAGCATGGCCACGGCCAGCTCGTCCTTCGTGTCGAAGTTGGAGTAGAAGGCGCCCCGGGAGAACCCGGCGGCCGCCGCGATCTGCTCGACGGTGGTGGCGGCCACGCCGTGCTCGGCGAACACCCCGGCGGCCGCCGCGAAGATCCGCTCTCGGGTCTCGTCCCGGGTCGGCCTCACGCGCGCTCTTGACACGAGCAACACGATACACCACTGTATCGACTCGATACAGTGGTGTATCGAATTGAGTGGGTTGACGGTGCCGACGCCGGGGAGACGACGAGTGCGCACGGGACGAGCCAGCAAGACCGCCGAGCACAACGCCCTGTTCCGGGCCCTGGAGGCCCGCCGTCCGCCGGCCGATCGGGTCTGCGACGACCGGCTGGCCGTGGCGTTCCTGTCCTGGCCGACTTTCCTGGTCGCCCAGGCGGCCCGCATCGACGCGGTCCGCGACCGGGTCGTCCGGTTCATCGACGGCCGCTGGCCCGGCGTGCGCCCGACGGTGGTGGCCCGGACCCGGCTCATCGACGACACGCTGGCGGCCAAGGCCGGCGACGCGGCCCAGGTCGTGGTGCTGGGCGCCGGCTTCGACACCCGGGCCCACCGCCTGGCCTGCCTGGCCGACGTCCCGGTGTTCGAGGTCGACCACCCCGACACCCAGGTCCGCAAGCGCAAGATCCTGGACCGCCGCCACATCACCCGGCCCCGCATGCACTACGTCCCCATCGACTTCTCCGACGGCGAGCTGGGCGCGGCCCTGGCCGCCTCGGGCTGGTCCCCCGATGTGCCGACGCTGATCCTGTGGGAGGGCGTCACCAACTACCTGAGCGAGCCCGAGGTCGACGCCACGCTGCGCTGGTGCGCCAAGGCCCCGGCGGGCAGCCGGCTGATCGTGACCTACGTCGACCGGGCCCTGTTCACCGACCCGGGCCGCTATGCGGGCAGCGAGCAGCTCCGCTCGACGCTGCGGCGGGCGGGCGAGGAGATGACGTTCGGCCTCGATCCCGATGAGGCGCCCGCCTACCTGGCCGAGCGGGGCCTGACCCTGCGCTGGGACGTGGGCGCCCGCGAGTTCCGCCAGCGCTACTACGGCGACGCCGCCCGCAGCATGAGCGGGCACGACTTCTACCGGGTCGCCTACGCCCGGGTGGGCGGTGGCTAGATCGGCGTGAGCTCGAGGTGGGTGGTCCCCAGGTGCTTCCACCGGTGGTACCAGGGGACGATCCGGCCCTGCAGGATCGGGTGCTTCGCCTCGATCGCCTGGCCGGCCCGCTCCGACTCCTCGCCCTCCAGGATCCGGGCCGTCATCTTCAGCGGGTCGCCCGTGACCCGGCCCCGCCCGGTGCAGGGGGCGATCTCCACTTGCGGGTTGTTGCGGATCCGCTTGATCTTGCCGGTCGCGTCCCACGTGCGGGCGTAGGCCACCGGTCCCACCACGGCGACGTTCACCGGCGTGCCCACCGGCGTGCCGTCCTTGCGGTAGGTGGTCAGCAGCACCTGCTTGACCTTGACGAACCTCTCGAGCTCGGGTGACGGCTCCATGGTCCGTGTATCCCCGGCCCGCGACCGCGCCAGCCGCGCTGTCTGCGATGCTGGGGGCAGGCCTTCGGCCGGGGTGGCAGGAGGAACAGGCGATGGCGGTCGTCGAGGCGGACCGGCGCGAGACGTTCTACGACGCCCAGGCGCGGCACCGGCGCTCGGGGTGGCGGTTCTCGCTGCTCTCGGTGATGGCGGTGCTCTTGTTGGGACTGCCGGTGAGCGTGCTCATCTCGCCGTTCATCGCCGCGGTCGGGCTGATCGGCGTGGACGTGACCAACGAGTGGACGCCCATGCCCGACCCGGTGGGCGAGCTGGGCCGGCTGCTGGAGGACATGGGCGACACCGGCGACACGACCGGGACGCCGGCGGACGAGCCGCCTCCGGTGCCGGGCAGCACGCTGCTGGCCGTCGGCATCGGCCTGTTCGTCCCCGGCCTCGTCTTCATGGGGCTGGTCTGGCTGTGCGTGCGCCGGCTGATGCTGCGCTCGGGCGCGGGCGCCATGGCGCTGGCGGCCGGGGCCCGGCCCCCGCGCGGCGACCTGGAGGAGCGCCAGCTGGTCAACCTGGTCGAGGAGATGGCGCTGGCCGCCGGCGTGCCACCGCCCCGGGTGATGGTCGTCGACTCGCCCGACGCCAACTGCGCCGTGGCCGGCCGGTCGATCCACGACGTCACGATCGTCGTGCCGCGCGGCCTGCTCGACCAGCTCGGCCGCCAGCCGACCGGCGCCGTCATCGCCGACATGCTGGCCGTGGTGGTCAACGGCGACCTGCGGGTGGCGCTGGTCATCTCGTCCGCCTTCCAGACCTTCGACGTGGTCGGTGCCATGCTGGCGGCCCCCCTCAGCCGGCGGACGCGGCGGGTGCTGTGGCGGACGTTCCGGCTCGCCTTCCGGCGCCGGTCGCGGCGGGGCGACGGGTCGGAGGAGCAGTTCCTGGCGGGCGAGCTGACCGAGCTGGCCATGATGGGCGCGCTGGACGACACCAAGCCCCGCGGCTGCCTGGCCCTCGTCCAGCTGCCGTTCCTGGTGGCCGCCATCGCCTACGGCATGACCCGCATGCTCGTCGGCGGGTTCATCGTGGCCCCGATCATGGGGGCGATGTGGCGCCGGCGTCGCCTGCTGGCCGACGCCACCGCGGTGGAGATGACCCGCGACCCCGACGCCCTGGCCACCGCGCTGACGCAGCTGCGGGACAACGGCGCCACGGTGCCGCCCGGTCCGTGGACCCACCTCTTCGCCATCGGTCCCGAGCTCGACCGCGAGCGCAAGATGCAGTCGTTCGCGCGGCGCCGCGACGAGATCTGGACCAGCGAGGAGCCGGGCGAGTCGGGCGTCGGATCGTTCGCCCGCCGCACCCGGCTGGCGCTGGCCGCGTCCGCCGACCTGCGCGACGACATGGCCGAGCCCGCCCCGGCGGCCGGCCCCGGCACCGCCACGTCGTCGCCCAGCGGTGCGTCCACCGAGCTCGCCGGCTTCCTCCCACCGCTGGGCAAGCGGGTCGAGCGCCTGGCGGCGATGGGCGCCTACGTCCGGGCCGACCCCAACGCGCCGATCCCGGGCCTCAAGCCCCGCTTCAACCCGGCGACGAGGACGTTCGGCTGGGTGGTCGGGATCCTGATGATGGCGATCATGGGCGTGCTGTTCCTGTGCCTGTTCGGCTGCCTGGCCGGCTTCATCTACCTGGCGTTCCTGTTCGAGATGATGCTGCTTGTGCCGATCGTGGCCATCGCCCACGCGCTCCTGCGCTGAGGCGGCCTCAGGACAGGCGCTCGAAGCTCGGCGGGCGCTTCTCCGTGAACGACCTGACGCCCTCGCGGAAGTCCGGGCGGCCGAAGCTCTCGACCATGAGGGCGCGGGCCTCGCGCTCGGCCGGGAACAGCCCGGCGTGGAGCTGCTGGTACACCTGGCGCTTCATGACGGCCATCGACGCCGGCGACGAGGTCTTCGCCAGCCCGCGCACGTAGTCCTGGGCGTGGGCCAGCACCTGGTCGCGGGGCAGCGCGGCGTTGACCAGTCCGAGGCTCGCCGCCTCGGTGCCGGACACCTTGCGCGAGCTGAACAGCAGGTCGAGGCCCACCGCCGTGCCCACCAGCCGGGGCAGGAGCCAGCTCAGGCCCCATTCGGCGATCAGCCCGCGCTGGGCGAAGGCGGTCATCAGCACGGCGTCGTCGGCCATGAACCGCACGTCGCAGGCGAGGACGATCGGGACCGCCATGCCCGCCACCGGCCCGTTGATCGCGGCCACGATCGGCTTGGGCACCGACAGGAGGTAGGTGTACTCGCCGCCCCGGAGGTCGTCGCCCCCGGCGGGATCACCGGGGTCGGACGCCAGGTCGGCCGGGATCTCCGCCACGCCGCGTGCTCCCTCGGTGATCGAGGTCAGCGTGTTCATGTCGGCGCCGGCGCAGAAGCCGCGCCCGGCGCCCGTGATGACGATGCCGACGACCCGGGGGTCGTGCTCGGCCGCGGCCACCGCGTGGCGCACCTCGGCCCCCATGCGGTCCGTCCAGGCGTTGAGCACCTCGGGTCGATCGAGCGTGATGGTGGCCACGGGGTCGTCGACCTCGTAGCGGATGTCCTCGTAGTCCGGCACCGCAGCAGTCTGCCCAACCGGCGCGCCGGGCGCTTCCTGTGACATGTGCAACTCTTGGTTGCAGATATCGTCCTCGATGTGCAATCGTTGGTTGCACATCAACCCAGGAGGACCGATGGAAGACATCCGGCACAGGGTCGGCATCAAGGCACCGATCAGAGACGTCTACGACGCCATCGCCACGCGCGAGGGCACGGCGCAGTGGTGGACCCGCGACGTCGAGGGCGAGGCGCAGGTGGGCAGTCGCCTGACGTTCCTCTTCGGCGGTCCGCAACGCTCCGCGACCATGGAGATCGTCGAGCTCGCACCGCCCCACCGGGTCATGTGGCGCTGCGCCGGCGGCCCGGAGGAGTGGCTCGGCACGACCGTCACCTTCGACCTCAAGGTCGAGGGCGACGAGACCGTCGTGCTGTTCACCCACTCCGGCTGGCGCGAGGTCGTCGAGTTCATGCACCACTGCAGCACCGCGTGGGCATACTTCCTGCTCAGCCTCAAGCACGGGCTGGAGCGGGACGAGGCGACGCCCTTCCCCGACAACGAGCTGATCAGCAGCTGGGGGTGACGACGATGAACGACCGCACCATCGCACGCGAGATCCTCATCGACGCCCCCACCGAGGTCGTGTGGCGCACGATCACCGAGCCGGACCAGATCGCCCGGTGGTTCGCCGACCGGGTCGAGCTCGACCTGCGCCCGGCCGGCGAGGGCAAGCTCGTCTTCGATCCGGGGTCCACCGGTCAGACGGTCACCGTCCCGGTGGTGGTCGAGACCGTCGACCCGCCCCACCGGCTCTCGCTCCGCTGGAGCCAGCCGGAAGGCGAGGCGCCCACCCCCGCGAACTCGGTCCTGGTCGAGTTCACGCTCACGCCCGAGGGTGAGGAGCGCACCCGGCTGCGGGTGGAGGAGAACGGCCTCGACGGCCTGGACTGGTCCGACAAGGCCAAGGACGCCTACGCCGAGGACCACAACGACGGCTGGGCCCACCACTTCGGCCGCCTCGCCGAGCTGTTCCCTGCCCGGAGCGGATGACCGCCCCGCCCGACGACGACCTGTGGGCGGCGATCGCCGACCCGTCTCGCCGCCGCGTGCTCGACCTGCTCGTGCGCGACGGCGAGGCGACGGCGAGCGCCCTCGCCCACGACGTCCCCTTCACCCGCCAGGCGGTCGCCAAGCACCTCGCGATCCTGGAGGGCGCGGGTCTGGTGAGCCGCCACCGCCAGGGCCGGGAGGTCCTGTTCCGGGTGGATCCCGGCCGGCTCGACGAGGCCACCCGCGCCCTGGCGCAGGTGGCCGACGCGTGGGACCGCCGGCTCCGGGCCATCAAGGGCCTGGCCGAGGCCGCCCACCGGCGGGCCAAGGACGGCTAGCCCGCGGGGACGCCCCGCTCGGCGAGCCAGCCCGCCCAGGCCGGCTCGTCACGCCCGGCTGCGGCCGCGCCGTCGGGCCCGTACAGGTACGACCAGATGGACACGTTCACCGGATCGCCGCCGCCCTCGACGGCGAGGAAGGCCGTGCCCGGAGCGGGATCGTCCACGACCAGCGCCAGCCCCCGCGACGCGACGTCGGCCACGGTGCCCGCCAGCGCGGGCGCGTCGGGTGCGCCGACCGCGATCCGGTCCCCCACCGCGGGCTGGGCGGGGATGCCCAGCGCGTCGGTGAGCCGGGCCCACGCGTCGGCGCGGGGACCGGCCCACTGCGCGGACGGGAAGCTGGCGGTGGCCGTCTGGCCCGGGAAGTGCCGGAGGTGCAGCTTCAGGTTGAGCATGAACAGCTGCCAGCCGCCGACCATGTCGTCGTACTGGGCGTCCCACTCCCCGCCCTCGCCGAACCCGCTGTTGACCAGCCGCACCACACAGGTGCCGCCGCCCCGGGCCTCGACGAGCCACTCGAACGCCAGCCCCCCGGCCCCCTCTCCCCCGTCGAACACGATCCGGTGAGGCGGCTCCCAGACGGCGACCCGGCCCGGGACCTGCATCTCGGGGCCCGGCCCGAACGAGGCGACGGCCGTGCCGCCTTCGCGCTCCTCCACCGTGTGGGGGACGTACCACGACGAGATGCCCGGACCGGTCGCGACCGCCCGCCACACCTCCTCCGGGGTCCCGGGTACCTCGACCTCGAGCACGATGGCACGGCGATCATCGGCCATGGGCCGGGACGATAGTGGAGCTAGGCGCCCGCCTCGGCCAGCGCCAGGGCATCGGGGAACAGCACGTGGTTCTCCTTGTGGATGTGTACGTGGGTGTCCTCCTCCAGCGCCGCCAGCCGGTCGTAGAGCGAGCGGTAGCTGGTGCAGCCGTCGGGCGGCACGGAGTAGGCGCCGGTGGCGGCCCGCAGCTCGGCCAGCAGCTCGCCGGCCTGGTCGTGCTCCAGCATCATCATGCGGATGGGGTTGGCCACCGACCCGAAGGGGAACTCGGTCCGGCCCCCGGCCAGGGCGTGGATGGCGGGGAACAGGACGCGCTCCTCCTTGAGCAGGTGGGGCTCCAGGTCGGCGCGCAGGGCGGCCACCAGGCGGCGGACCTGCGCCAGCTCGGGATGGCGCTCGCCGTGGGCCACCAGGACCTTGGCCGCCAGCGCGTCCACCAGCGGGAGCTCCTCGTGCAGGTAGCGGTGATGGGTCTCCACGATGTGGTCGGCCAGCGCGGGCGGCGTCAACGTCGTCCAGCCGATGTCGACGCCCGGCTCCAGGTCCGCGAGCTTCGCCGCCACGACGTCGGGAGCGATCCCCGCGTCGGCACAGGCCACGTCCAGCGTCCGGTCGCCGCGGCAGCAGTAGTCCAACCCGAAGCCGTCGAGGACGCGGGCGGCGGCGGGGGTCTCGGTCACGATGCCGGCGAGTGTCTGAGGGGTCACCCGAACGACGGTAGGGACGCCGGGGCCGGCCGACCAGGGACCAAAGTCCCTAGGTCCGCCCGGCCAGGTAGCCCTGGTAGACGCCCCACAGGGTGAGGTCCTCGTCCACCGTGGTGACCGTGCGGCTCCCGGCCGCGGCCAGCCGGGCGCCCCCGCCGGTGGCCACCACCGGGCAGGGCCCGACGCGGCGCCAGGCGCCGGCCACGAGCCCGTCGACCAGGGCGCCGGCGCCCCACAGCACGCCGGACCGCAGCGCCGTGGCGGTGGTGGTGGCCACGACCGGGTCACCGTCGCCGGGCGGCGTGAGGGCGACGGCCGGCAGGTGGGGAGCGTGGTGGCGCAGCGCGGCCAGCCCGATGCCGACCCCGGGGGCGATGGCGCCGCCGATCAGCTCGCCCGCGGCCGAGACCACCTCCATGGTGATGGCGGTCCCGAGGTCGACCACGATGACCGGCGACCCGAAGCGGTCGATGGCGCCGAGCGCGTTGGCGACGCGGTCGGCGCCCAGCTCGCCAGGATCGTCGTAGCCGAGCGGGATCGGGGCGGCCCGGGCGCTGATCTCGACCACCGGCACCCCGGACCGCCGGCCCGCGGCCCGGACCGCGGCCGCGGCCCCGGGGACCACGCCGGCCACCCCGAGGCCGTGCAGCCCGGCGTCGCCGAGCGTGCGGGCGCCGCACAACCCGGCCACCAGGTGGGCGTAGCCGCCGGGCGTCCGCGGCGGCCGGGTGGGGACGTCGGCGCGCACGCGGATCCGCCCGCCGGCGACGAGTGCCAGCGAGGTAGTGGTGGTGCCGATGTCGAGGACCACGACCGCGGCGGGGGTGGCGGGTGACGACCGGCCGGCGTTGCCGGCTTCGCTCGGCCGGTTCGTCCCCTGTGGGCCCATGCCCGGATCATGGGCACCCGCCCTACCCCAGTCAATCCTTGAAGATTGTGCCTGTCCCCAAGGGATAGGTTGGGGCTCGTGGAGAGCCTGGCATCGCTCCGGATCTTCGCCGCGGTGTGCGAGACGGGCAGCCTCAGCGCGGTCGCCCGGGCCGAGGGATGCACGCAGTCAGCGGTCAGCCAGCACGTCAAGCGGCTCGAAGCCGACCATGGCGTGGCCCTGGTCGAGCGCAGCCGCTCGGGCGTGACCCCCACCCCGGCGGGCCAGATCCTGTACCGGGCCGTGCAGGACAGCCTGGGCACGCTCGCCGCCGCCCGCCGCCGCCTGCGCGAGCTGCGGGAGGGCGAGGCCGGCACGCTGCGCATCACCACCGGGGGCACGACCCTGCGCCACTTCATGATCGAGGCCCTGGCGCGGCTGCGGCACAGCCATCCCGGCCTGGCGATCGAGTTCCGGTCGGCCACGTCGACCGCCGGCTGCATCGAGGAGGTCCGGGCCGACCGGGCCGACCTCGCCTTCGTCACCCTGGGCCCGCCGGCCCGGGGCCTGCAGCAGCGCCCGGTGGTGCAGGCGCCCTGGGTGCTCGTGGCCCCCCGGGACGACCCGCTGGTCGACGGCGACCGGATCGACCCCCGGCGCCTCCGCCACGCCCGCTACCTCGCCATGCACGCGGGCTCCCGGTCGCGGAAGCTCCTGGAGGCGCAGCTGGCCGAGCACGGGGTCCACCTCGACCCGGTGGCCACCGTCGACGACTGGGACACGGCCGTGCGCCTGGTGGAGGTGGGACTGGGCCACGCCGTCGTCCCCGCGCTGTGGGTGCACGACCTCGGCGAGCACGACCGGCTCCGGGCGTTGCCGCTCGACGGCGTCGACCCCGCGACCTTCGGTTGGATCGCCCGCCGCTGGGACGCCCTCAACCCCCTGGCCCTCGCGTTCGTGGCCGAGACGCAGCGCCAGCTGGGCGGCACCGAGCACGCGGCCGGCATCGCCCTGGTGGAGCCGGCCACCTGACCGGCGGCCCCGTCAGGTGGCGGTCAGCGGCGAAGGCGCACGCTGCGGGCATGGGACAGCACATCCGACGCACGACGGGACGGGGGGCCTCCGGGCTCGTCGCGGGCCTGGCGGTCATCGGGCTGGCGGCCGCGGGCTGCGGCGACGACAGCACGACCACAGCAGGGGCCGGCGGGTCGACGACGACCACGGCCGCCCCCGTCATCGATCCCGGCGATGGCGGCCACTACGCCCCCGCCATCGACCCGGCGAACTTCGTCACCACGATCGACAACCCGTACATGCCGCTGCCTCCCGGCGCCGAGTGGGTCTACGACGGGAGCGGCGACGACGGGGAGCCCGAGCACGACGTGGTCGCGGTGACCGACCAGCAGAAGGTCGTGATGGGGATCCCGGTCGTGGTGGTGCGCGACACGGTCAGCGTGCACGGCGAGACCACCGAGGACACCTACGACTGGTTCGCCCAGGACCGCGACGGCAA
>DATBGF010000252.1:0-8228 GCA_036558145.1 Acidimicrobiales bacterium | reverse complement strand
CGTCCGAGGCGAGGAACAGCACGGCGGCCGCCACCTCGGCGGGCGAGCCCATGCGGGCCACCGGCAGCCGCTGGTAGAAGGGGGCGCCGGGGTCGGTGCCGGCCACCATGGGCGTGTCGATGCCGCCCGGATGCACGGAGTTCACCCGGATCCCCTTGTGGCCGAGGTCGATGGCCGCGGTCTTGCTCAGCCCCCGCACCGCCCACTTGCTGGCCACGTACGCCCCCAGGAACGGCAGGCCCACCAGCCCGGCGGTCGACGACACGTTGACGATCGCCCCGCCGCCCGCATCCACCATCGAGGCGGTGACCGACTTCATGCCCAGGAACACGCCGGTGACGTTGACCCGCATGACCCGCTCGAAGTCCTCCAGCGTGGTCTTGTGCAGCGACTGGAAGTGCAGGATCCCGGCGTTGTTGATCAGCACGCTGACCGGCCCGAAGGCCTGCTCGGTGGCCTTGACGGCCGCCTCCCACTGGGCCTCGTCGGTGACGTCGAGGTGGACGTAGAGCGCGGCGTCGCCGATCTCGGCCGCGACGGCCTGGCCTTCCTCGTCCAGCACGTCGCCCAGCACGACCTTGGCGCCCTCGGCCGCGAACAGGCGGGCCTCGGCCGCGCCCTGGCCCCGGGCACCGCCCGAGATGATGGCGACCTTGCCATCGAGCCGTCCGGTCATCTGCTCGTCCTCTCGTTCACGATGTGGGCTTGCCGGCGCCGACCGCCCACATGGCGAAGAACTGCGAGCCGCCGCCGTAGGCATGGCCGAGCGCCACCCGGGCGCCGTCGATCTGGTGCTCCCCCGCCCGGCCCCGGACCTGCATGGCGGCCTCGGCGAAGCGGATCATGCCCGAGGCGCCGATCGGGTTGGACGACAGCACGCCGCCCGAGGGGTTCCACGGGATGTCGCCGTCCATGGCGGTGGCGCCGTCCTCGACCAGGGTCCAGCCCTTGCCCTCCTCGGCGAACCCCAGGTTCTCCAGCCACATGGGCTCGTACCACGAGAACGGGACGTACACCTCGGCCACGTCGATGTCCTCGCGGGGGTTGGTGATGCCGGCCTGGGCGTAGACGTCGGCCGCGCAGGCCCGGCCCCCCAGCGGGTTCACCTGGTCCCGACCGGGCGCCATCGTGGGCTCGGAGCGCATGGCCCCGCCCAGCATCCAGGCCGGGTCGGTGGCGGCGTCGCCGCCGGCCTCGTCGGTGAGGACCATGGCGCAGGCGCCGTCCGACGACGGGCACGTCTCGGAGTAGCGGATCGGGTCCCACAACATGATCGAGTCCTTGACCGACTCGAACGTTATGCCCTCCTCGTGGAGGTGGGCCTTCGGGTTCTTCAGCGCGTTGAGGCGGTCCTTGAGCGCCACCAGCACGCCGATGTGGTCGGGGGCGCCCGAGCGCCGCATGTAGGCCCGGATGTGGGGCGCGAAGTAGCCGCCCGCCCCGGCCACCAGCGGCGGGGAGAACGGGATCGGCAGCGTGAGCGCCCACATGGCCTCGCTCTCCGACTGCTTCTCGAACGCCACGGTCAGGACCCGGCGGTGGATGCCGGCCTGGACCAGGCTGGCGGCCACCAGGGTCGTGGACCCGCCCACCGAGCCCGCGGTGTGGACCCGCAGCAGCGGCTTGCCCACGGCGCCGAGGGCGTCGGCCAGGTACAGCTCCGGCATCATCACGCCCTCGAAGAAGTCGGGCGCCTTGCCGATGACCACCGCGTCGATGTCGGCCCAGGTCATGCCCGCGTCCTCGAGGGCCTCGACCGCGGCCTCGCGCACGAGGCCGGCGATGGACACGTCGCCCCGGGTGGCCTGATGGTGCGTCTGGCCGATCCCGACGACCGCCACGCGCTCCTTGCCCATCAGTCCCCACCTTCCAGCACGCACACCAGGTTCTGTTGCAGGCACGGTCCGCTCGTGGCATGGGCCACGGCCCGGCTCGCCTCGCCCCGCGAGATGCGGGAGGCGGCCTCGCCGATGCGGATCAGCCCGGCGGCGATGAACGGGTTGGCGGCCAACGGGCCGCCCGACGGGTTCACGGTGACGTCGCCGGCGAGCCCCAGCGCCCGCCGCACCAGCACCTCCTGGTGGGTGAAGGGCGCGTGCAGCTCGGCGATGTCGACCGGCCCCTCCCCCACCCCGGCCCGCTCGGCGGCCTGGCGGGTCGAGACCGAGTCGGTGAGGTCCCGCACGCCGAGCGCATGGGCCTCGACCCGGTGGTCGATGCCCCGGATCCAGGCGGGGTTCTCGGCCAGCTCGCGGGCCCGGTCACCGGCGGCCAGGATCACCGCGGCGGCCCCGTCCGTGATGGGCGGGCAGTCGTGGCGCCGCAGCGGTGCCGCGATCTCCGGCTCCTTGAGCAGCACCTCGGGATCGTCGGATCCCTGCAGCTGGGCGTAGGGGTTGGCCGCCGCGGCCCGGCGGTTGCGGGCGGCGATGGCGGCCATCTCGGCCACGTCGGTGACCCCGGCGTCGAGGCAGGCCCGGGCCTGCAGCGCAGCCAGGGCCAGGGTGTCGGGCCACAGCGGCGCCTGGTAGTAGGGGTCGAGCTGGCGGGACAGCACGTCGCGCAGCGATCCCGGCGACGACTTGCCGTAGCCGTACACCAGGGCGGTGTCGGCGATGCCGGTCTGGATCTTCACCCAGGCCTCGTACAGGGCCCAGGCCCCGTCCATCTCCACGTGGCTCTCGCTGATGGGCGGCGAAGCGCCCACCCCGTCGAGCGTCGCCACGAAGCTGAAGGCCGAGCCGGCCAGGTAGTCGGTGCTGCCGGAGCAGGTGAAGTCGATCTGGGTCTGGTCCAGGCCCACGTCGCTCTTGACCTGGTGCAGGACCGGCATCAGCAGCTCGACCTCGTTGCGGTACCGCTCGCGCCGCACGTGCTGGGACTGGGCGAAGGCCACCACGGCCACGTCGCGCATCAGACGTGCTCCCGGTAGGTCTCGTAGGCGGCATCGGGCTCGCCGGTGGGGCGCCACCACTTGATGGAGGCCAGGTCGTGGGTCAGCTGGTCGTCGTCGACCCAGACGGCCTCGACCCGCATGCCCATGCGGATCTGGTCGAAGGGGATCTCCTGGATCATCCCGAACAGGCCCATGTCACCGCCGTCCGGCAGCACGGTGGCACACACATAGGGCAGCTCCATGGCCGAGCCCGAGAACTTCACGTTGACCACGCAGAAGGTCGTGACGATGCCCCGGTCCGGCAGCTCCACCTGCTCGCTGGTGGGCACGCCGTCGAGCGGGCACGAGCCCCGGGGCGGGAGGATGATCTTGCCGCAGGTCCCGCAGCGCTCACCCAGGATCCGGTGGGACTCGATGCCCCGGAGGAACCGGGACGTGGCCTGGCCGGCGGTAAAGGTGTAGTCGAGACGGGCCGGGGTGCGGATCGAGCGCACGGGCTCGACGTCCTGCAGGGCCGCAGGCAGCGTGAGCGGGCTCATGCGGGCTCGAAGCAGGCGATGTCGGTGATGGCACCCTCGCGGGGATCGGCCCAGCGGACCCGCACCCGCATGCCGCTGCTCACCCGGTCGGGCGAGCCGGCGTCGAGGGCGTGGAGCAGGCCGGTGTCGGCCCCGTCCAGGCGCACCAGCGCCCAGGCGAACGGCCGGTCGAGCGGCTGGTTTGGCCGCGGCGACGGCTCCCACGACCAGGTCGTCACGGTGCCTTCCTCGCCCAGCTCGACGAGCTCGCCCAGCTCCTCGCTGGTGACCGGGTCGTACTCGACCGGCGGGCACAGCACCCGGCCGTCCCCCGTGCGCACCCCGAGCACCAGCCCTTCCCGCAGCCCGGTCAGGAACGCGCTCTGGACGGGCCCGACCGTGCGGCTGAACGGGTACTCGATCACCATCGGCGCCGACAGGATCTCGGCCTCGGCCATGCCACCTCCCCCTCAAGTCACCCTGAAAATCAGGAACTGAAACAGGTTCTACTTTGCGGAGGCAGGTCTAGCAGCTTTCCGGCGCCGCCACGAAAAGCGACCGGTTCTCGCTCGGAACGCGAAAGGAGGGGCCCGCAGGCCCCTCCTCCCGATGCGTTTCAGTTCGGTTGGCTCAGACGCTCAGGCGTCAGGTCGCCTGGTCTCGACGGCGGCGGCTGACCACCCCGAAGCCCACGCCGGCCGCCAGCAGCACCAGCGCCAGGGCCACGAGGGCCAGCGTCGGCGCACCGGTGCGGGGCAGGTCGCCCGTGCCCTGCTGCGGGACGATCGAGCTCGTCGTGGCCATCGAGCTCTGCGGGGTGATCGACGACGTCGTGGTCGACTGCTCCGTGGTGCTCGTGGTGGACGAGGTCGACGTGGTGGGCGGCGCGTGCACCGTCACCTCGACGCCGGCCTCCACCTCCTGGGGGGTGACCACCAGGAACGCGAGGTCCTGGAGGTCGTCGGCGGCGAAGAGCCGCACGCCGGACTGGACGCCTGCGGCCACACCGGACAGCGAGACCGTGCCGGCCTCGGACGCCTTCAGCCACACCTCGTCACCGTCGGACGCCGGGCCCTCGAAGGCGCTGCCGTCCTCGTTGTGGAGCGTGCCACCGGACACGGTCAGCTCGACCGACGCCACCGACGTGTGGATGGTGAACGGGCCGATGAGCTGGCCGGGGAGGGCGTCCACGTCGGTGTCGCCCTCGATGGTCAGCGTGACGGGGCCGCCCAGCGCGGGCAGCACCCCGTCGGCCACGGCCTTGAGGATCGTCTGGTAGTTGGCGAACACCGTCGGGTACCCGACCGACAGCGGGCCTTCCGACCCGTCGCCGTTCTCCAGCTCGTAGCCGTTGGTGAAGTGCCAGATGGCGGCCTGGGTGGCCTCCGCCTTCTCGGAGTCGGTCCCGGTGATCTCGTAGCCCTCGGGGCCCACGCCGATCGGGTGGTAGCTGTTCAGGATGCGCTCGACCGCGTCGCGGTTGGCGACGGAGGAGCCGTCCCAGGGCGCCTCGGGGATGGTGTCGCCCTCGTCGATGCCGTCGGCGGTGTCGACGCAGTAGACGAGCACGTCCTCCGAGTCGTCGATGCGCAGGTTCAGGAGGCCGGCGGTCGTGTAGCTGGTGCCGTGGCCAGGAAGGTGGCCCTTGATGACACCGCGTTGCGCGGAGAATCCGCCGTACTCACCGGTGCTCGGATCGTCCGCGGAAGAAGGTGCTGCGAAGCTGCCGACCAGGCCCGCGGCGAGCGCGAGGCTGGCAACGACGGCTGCTACGCCTCGTCGCGAGGCAGCGCGTTGGGCAATGGTCATGTCTCTCCCCAAGCTCGGGTGCGGGTCCTTTGAGCGAGGACCGCTAGTCGTCTGATTGAAGGGCCCGGTTTCGCCTGGCTCCCCACGTCGCGCAGCGACCAGTTCGCTACGTGGATCTCAGCCTGCCCCAGCGACCGAACGCTTCTCGCCCGCCGCCGGACAAGCTAACACTTCCGCGAGCGAATCCCTGACATCCTGGGTACAGATCCTGTCAACTTGCGGTTTGTCGCCGAAACGTAACGAAGGACCCGCCCATTGGCGGGTCCTTCGTCACTCAAGGGATCGAAGAGCGATCAGAACGTGATGACGGAGCGGATCACCGTGCCGGCCTTGAGGTCGGCCACGGCCTCGTTGACGTCGTCGATGGCGATCTTCTTGGTCACCATGCCCTCGAGGTCGAGCCGCCCGTTGCGCCACAGGTTGAGCATGCGGGCGAAGTCGCTGCGCACGTCGGCCGAGCCGTAGTACGAGCCCATGAGCGTCTTCTCCTGGAAGAACAGCTCGAAGGCGCTGAACGAGACCATCTCGGTGGGAGCGCCCACGCCGATGATGCAGGTGGTGCCGCCGCGGCGGGTGGCGTCGTAGGCGCTGCGCATGGTCAGCGGCAGGCCGATGGCCTCGAAGGCGAAGTCGAACCCGTCGCCGCCGGTGATCTCCTGCTGGGCCGAGCCCAGCCCGTCGGGCTTGACCGCGTGGGTGGCCCCGAAGCGCTGGGCGTCCTCCAGCTTGGAGTCGACCAGGTCGACGGCGACGATCTCGGAAGCGCCGGCCACCTTGGCCCCCTGGATGGCGGAGATGCCCACGCCGCCGCAGCCGAACACGACGACCGACGAACCGGGCGTGACCTTGGCGGTGTTGAGCGCCGCGCCCACACCGGTCATGACGCCGCAACCCACCAGCGAGGCGACCTCGTGGGGGGTCTCGGGGTCGATCTTCACCACGCCCTGCTCGGGCATGATCATCTCCTCGGCCCAGGTGCCCGAGCCGGCGAAGCCCATCAGCGGGGCGCCGTCGAGCGTGAAGTGCGGCATGGCGCCGATGCCGAACGTGATGTTCAGGCACAGGTTGGGCTGCTTGCGGTCGATGCAGTACTTGCACTGCCCGCACGGGGCGCTCCAGGCGATGATCACGTGGTCGCCCGGCTGGACCGAGGTCACGCCCTCCCCCACCTCGGCGACCACGCCCGCGCCCTCGTGGCCGGGGACGAACGGGGCCGGCTGGGGGATCGTGCCGTTCATGCCCGAGACGTCGGAGTGGCATACGCCGGTGGCCATGATCTTGACCTTGACGTGGCCCGGAGCGACCGGCCCCAGCTCCACGTCGTCGCGGATCTCGAGCTTCTCGTCACCGGTGTTGCGGAGCACTGCTGCGCGCATGGCGGTCCTTCCCCTCTGGCTCTCTGACGGTCTCGGGGCGCAGCGTATCGGTCTGACCCGACGTCAGAAAGTCGAGGTAGAACCCCTTGACCGAAAGGTCAGGATCGGTCAGGCGAAACGCTCGGCGATCAGCTCGCTGGCCTGGCGGAGCTCGCCCACCACCCAGTCGCTGTCGCCCATGCCGTTGGCCCAGGAGATGGTGGCCGACCACCACACATGGCCCAGGACCTTGGCCGCGGTGGCCTCCAGCGCGGGGTCGACGTCCTCGGGGAAGGCCGCCTCCATGATGCGGGCCATGGCCGCGGTGACGTCGCCGATGGCGTCCACGCTGGCCGGATCGCCCGCCGTCATGGCCGCGATCACCGCCCGGGTCAGCCGCGGCTCGCGGTCCATGGAGCGCACCGCCCGGCCCAGCACGTCCATGATGCGGTCGACGGTCGTCGCCCCGGTGGGCGGATGCCGCGTGACCCGCTGCTCCAGGTCGCCGAGCCACTGCACCATCACCGAGAGCAGCAGCGCGTCCTTGGACGGGAAGTAGCGGTAGATGGTGCCGAGCGCGACCTCGCCCCGGGAGGCCACGTCGCGCATCTGGACGGCGTCGTAGCCGCCCTCCGCCGCCAGCTCCTGAGCGGCGCGGATGACGCGCTCGCGCCGGGCCGCCTGGCTCTTGGTCAGCGTGGCTTCCGCCATCGTCCCGGCAACCTACCGGTTGGTCAGGTCACGGAACGGCATGGTCTTGTCCTCGCGCGGCTCGGCCGGCAGGCCCAGGGCCCGCTCCCCCACGATGTTGGCCTGCACCTGGTCGCTGCCCCCGGCGATACGCATGGACGGCGAGTGCAGGAACCGCCGCAGCCACATGCCGTCGTCGACCACGTCGTCGCCCGCCAGCATCCCGTGGGCGCCCTGGGCGGCGATGGCCGTGCGGGTCAGCGCCTGCATGTAGCGGGCGAAGGCCAGCTTCATGACCGACGCCTCGGCGCCGGGCCGGCGGCCCTGGCTCATCGCGGTCTGGGTGCGGTAGCGCAGGAAGCGCAGCAGCTCGAAGCGGATGTGGGCGTCCACGATGTGCTGGCGCAGGACCGGGTCCCCGTTGGACCCGCACTGCGCGGCCAGCGCCCGGAGGTGGACGGGCGTCACCCCGGTGCCCCCGGCGATGGACGAGCGCTCGCTGTTGAGCGTGGTCTGGGCGATGCGCCAGCCGTCGCCGGGCCCGCCCAGCAGGTCGGACCCGGGGATGCGCACGCCGTCCAGGAACACCTCGGAGAAGTGGGCCTCGCCGGTCATCTGGCGCAGCGGGCGCACCTCGATGCCGGGCGTGGCCATGTCCAGCAGGAAGTAGCCGATGCCCTGGTGCTTGGGCAGCGACGTGTCCGTGCGGGCCAGCAGCATGCCGAAGCGGGCCCGGTCCGGCGACGAGGTCCACACCTTCTGGCCGGTGACGACCCATTCGTCCCCGTCGCGCACGGCGCGGGTGGACAGGCCGGCCAGGTCGGAGCCGGCGCCGGGCTCGCTGAACAGCTGGCACCAGACCTCGTCGCCCCGCAGCATGGCGTCGACGTAGCGGCGCTTCTGCTCGTCAGTGCCGTGACCGATGATGGTGGGACCGGCCATGCCGATGCCCACGGCGAA
>DATBGF010000251.1:0-6045 GCA_036558145.1 Acidimicrobiales bacterium | reverse complement strand
ACCGTGACGCGCCAGTGGGAGCTGGCCGGCAACCCGAACTACCGCGGCACGCTGGCCACCGATCCGGGCACGTTCGGGCAGCCGAACGTGGCGGACACGGATTCGTGATCGTCCCGCGGGCGGCCGCCCTCGCCCTGGCCGGAGCGCTGCTGGCGGCCGCCTGCGGGCAGGACGCCGCCAGCGCGGCGGACAAGCAGGCGTGCACGCGGCTCCAACAGGTGGTCGACGATCTGAGCGCGGGGCGCAGCACCGCGGTCATGGCCGGCCTGTCCGCGCTCGACGTCGAGGTCCAGGTGGTCGACGACCGCCGGCTCCGCGACGCGGGCAACGCCTTCTTCGAGGGCATCACCGGCAACGTCGACGGCTTCGAGAACCTGACCATCGACCAGACGATGGCGCTCTCGCGCCAGTTGACGGCCGACCTGGTCCCGTCGTTGGGCACCATGCTCCAGCGCTGCAAAGACCTCGATGTGGCCGTCGATCTGACCGGGATTCCGTAAACAATCCTTAACGATCAGCCACTGTTCACCTGATGGCGGAGGTGGCGTTCACCTCGGGCCTTTAAGACATGTGCGGCGGCGTCGTGGGGGCGTCGTGACGTGCAACTTGGAGGCAACATAGTGCGTATCCGCACCAAGGTTACGGCGCTCACATGTGCCATGGGACTGGCGTTCGCCGTCGGCTCCCTCAATGGCACAGCCGGCGCCGATCCGTCGATCCCCTTCTCCAACGACATAGCCGACTACGTGTACGGCACGGGCTCGGACACGACGTACGAGCTGATGACCGAGCTCGGCAACGCGTTCAACTCGTCGCAGGGCTGCAACCAGATCTTCCCCAACGGCACGAACTGCGTCGCCCCGCCCCAGACCGGCGTGATCAAGTCCGAGAACTACGACCACGACGTCGTGGTCAACCGGTTCCCGGTGGGCTCCGGCAACGGGCGCATCACGCTCTGCGATCAGACCACCCCGCGGCCCGGCACGGTGCCGTTCGTCAACTTCGCCCGCTCCTCGTCCGGCCCGGCCACCAGCGGCTGCACCGACTCGGGCCTGGTGCTCCGGTTCGTGGCGTACGCCAAGGACGCCATCGCCCCGGTCAACTGGCGGACCACCGCCGGCTCGCCCGCGGCCGCCGTGAGCAGCCTCACCCAGGCGCAGCTGAACGACATCTTCGTCGACTGCACGATCACCGACTGGAGCCAGGTCGGCGGCGCCGCCGGTGGCATCGAGGTCTGGGGCATCCAGCCGGGCTCCGGCACGCGGTCGTCCTGGGACGGCTTCGTGGGTGGCAACTCGACGAACTGCGTGCCGAACGCGGCGCACATCATCTTCGAGAACAACGTGGCCCCCATCGAGGCCCTCGGCGGCTTCAGCGACGCGATCTTCCCGTTCGCGGTGGGCCTCCACAACACCGACCCCGCCCGGGCCGGCGACTCGCAGCTGATGGACGTGAACGGCGTCTCCCCGACGCCCGCCAACATCCAGAACGGCACCTTCCCGTTCAGCCGGGACGTCTACAACGTGTACCGCCAGTCCGGCCCCGGTCCCGTCGCCTCGCCGGCCACGGTGGGCTTCATCGGTGAGAACGGGTGGATCTGCAAGCCGCAGGCGCTCCACAGCGAGCCTCCGGGCACGCCGGGCGGCGGCATCGAGGATCCCCTCGCCACCAAGGACTACGGCCAGCTGGTCGTGAACACCATCAGTGCGGCCGGGTTCGTGCCGAAGTTCCCCTCCGGGAACCTGTGCACCTTCTCCGACATCACCGTCCCCTGACCACGGACGCGAGTGGGGCCCGGCAACGGCGCCGGGCCCCGGCTCACCTCGTGGTGGCCGTGGCGGGCGCCCTGGCGGCGCTCGCCTTCGGCGCGCCCGCGGCGCCGGCGGGTGCGGATCCCACCGTGCCGTTCTCCAACGACCGGGCCGACTACGTGGTCGGCGCCGGCTCGGACACGACCTACTCCCTGATGCTGGCCCTCGGCGACGCCTACAACGAGGCGCAGGGCTGCAACCAGGTCTTCCCCGACGGCGCCACCTGCCAGCCCGCCCCCCAGTCCGGGGCGGTCAGGACCGAGAACTACGACCACGACGTGGTGGTCAGCCGCTTCCCCGTGGGCTCGGCCAACGGGCGGCTCACGCTGTGCTCGCAGCCGCCCCCAGGCGCCCCGCTGGTGGACTTCGCCCGCTCGTCCGCGGGGCCGTCCACCGACGGCTGCACCCAGTCGGGCCTGGTGCTGCGGTTCGTGGCCTTCGCCCGCGACGCCGTCGCCCCGGTCGACTGGCGCACCACCCCGGGCTCGCCCGCCGCCGCGGTGGCGAGCCTGACCCAGGCGCAGCTCAACGACATCTACGTCGACTGCACGATCACCAACTGGAGCCAGGTGGGCGGGGCGAACGCCCCCATCGAGGTCTGGGGCCTCTTCCCCGGCTCGGGGACCCGCTCGTCGTGGGACGGGTTCGTGGGCGGCAACTCGCTGTCCTGCGTCCCCAACCTGGCCCACGTCGTGCACCCGAACGACGTGCGGCCCATCGAGGCGCTCGGCGGCTTCTCCGATGCCATCGTCCCGTTCGCGGTCGGGGCCCACCTCGGCGATCCCGCCCGGGCCGCCACGTCGCAGCTGGTGGCGGTCAACGGGGTCGCCCCCACGCTGGACACGGTCCGCAACGGCACGTTCCCGTTCAGCCGGGACGTCTACAACGTGTACCGCCTCTCGGGCGGCACCGCCCTCGCCACCCCGGCGACGGCCGGCTACGTGGGCGAGAACGGCTGGATCTGCAAGCCCCAGGCCCTCCACAGCGAGCCCCCGGGCACGCCCGGCGGTGGCATCGAGGATCCGCTCGCGGTGCGCGACTACGGCCAGCTGGTGTCCGACACCATGCTGGCCGCCGGCTTCGTCCCCAAGGCCGCGTCCGGGAACCTCTGCACCGCCACGTCGGTGACCGTCCCCTGACGCTCACACCGGTCGGGGAGGGGGGATTTGAACCCCCGACCTCCTGCACCCAAAGCAGGTGCGCTTCCACTGCGCCACTCCCCGGAGCTCGTCCTGGCGAGCGTATCGAGATGGCGACAGGGTGTTGTCGCACGGCGGGTACACGCTCTGTATATGAGTGAGCATCGCATCGAGCTGAAGGACGGCCGGACCCTGGCGGTGAGCGAGACGGGCGACCCCGAGAGCGAACGTGCTGTCGTCCTGTGCCATCCCGCGCCGGGCTCCCGGGTGCTGGACCCGGATCCCGCCGCCACCGCCGCCGCGGGCGTGCGGCTGATCACCCTCGACCGGCCGGGCTACGGCGCGTCCACGCCGCTGGCCGCGGGGACCGTGCCGGCCATCCCCACCTTCGCGGGCGACGTCGTGGCCGCGCTCGACCACCTCGGCATCGACGACGTGGCCGCCGTGGGCTGGTCCGCCGGCGGCCGGATCGCGCTGGCGCTGGCGGCCGCCCAGCCCGAGCGGGTGCGGGCGGTGGCCGTGGTGGCGACACCCGCGCCGCAGGAAGCGGTCCCGTGGATCCCGGAGGAACACCTCGCGATGCTGGAGGGCCTGCGGCCCGACCTGCCCTCCGCCACACCCAAGCTGGCCGAGGTGATGGCGGGGCTGGCCCAGATGCCGCCGGCGGCCGCCGCGGCCCAGGTCACGGCGGGTCCCGAGGACGATGCGGCCCTCGCGGCCGACGCCGGGCGCCGGGCCCGGTTGGAGGCGATGATGGCCGAGGCGAACGTCCAGGGCGCGGTGGGCATCGCGGCCGACATCGTGTCCTACACACTGGTGGACTGGGGCATCGACTTCGGCGCCGTGGTCGCGCCCACCACGCTGGTCTATGGCGCGAACGACCAGGTGACAGGGCCTGCGCACGGCGAGTGGTACCGGTCCCGGGAGCCGCATGCCGAGCTCGTGGTGGTCCCGGGCGCCGGTCACCTCGTGGGGCTGACCGCCTGGAGCGACGTGCTCGCCACGCTGGGGTGACAGGGAACACACGGGGGCCGGCGCCCGACCATTGTCGGGCCTCCGACCTGCCCCCGTTACACTCACGCCTCTGTGAAGACAACCGTCTCGCCCCTCGAGGGAAACAAGGTCAAGCTCTCCGTCGAGGTCGACGAGGACGAGTTCGACAAGGCCATCAACGACGCCTTCCGCAAGATCTCGCGCGAGGTGCGCGTCCCCGGGTTCCGCCCGGGCAAGGCGCCCCGCAAGGTGCTGGAGCGGCGGCTCGGGCCCCAGGTCGGCCGGGAGCAGGCGCTGCACGACGCCCTGCCCGAGTACTACGCCCAGGCCCTGACCGACAACGACGTCGACGCCATCGACGCCCCCCACATCGACATCACCTCGGGTGAGGAGGACGGGCCGGTCGCCTTCGACGCCGTCGTCGAGGTGCGCCCGGTGGTGCAGGTGCCCGGCTACGGCGGCCTGCGGGTCGAGATCCCGCGGCCCGATCCGTCCGACGAGGAGATCGACGCCCAGATCGACCGCATGCGCCAGGTGCAGTCGACCTTCGCCGACGTCGACCGCCCCGCCATCGAGGGCGACTCGGTGACCATCGACATCACCGGCACGCTGGAGGGCGAGGCGCAGGACGGCCTGACCGCCGACGACTACAGCTACACGGTGGGCAGCGGGGTCATCACCCCCGAGGTGGACACCCAGCTCACCGGGGCCAAGGCCGGCGACATCCTCGAGTTCGACGCCACCCACCCCGACCCCGACGAGGACCGCCAGCTGCGGTTCAAGGTCCTGGTCAAGAGCGTGCGGGAGCGGGTGCTGCCCGACGCCGACGACGCCTGGGCGGCCGAGAACTCCGAGTTCGAGACGATCGGCGAGCTGCGGGACTCCCTCCGGGAGCGCTCGGCCCTCGTGCGCCGGGCGCAGGCCAAGGCCACCGTGCGGGAGCGCACGGGCGAGGCCCTCGCCGGCCTGGTCGAGGACGAGATGCCCGAGGCGCTGGTCAACCACGAGATGAACCACCGGGCCCAGGAGCTGGCGCTCCGGCTCCAGGCCCAGGGCCTCACCGCCGAGCAGTGGCTGGCGATCACCGGCAAGACCTCCGAGGATCTGACCAAGGAGCTGCGGGAGTCCGCCGAGACCTCGGCCAAGATCGACCTCGCGCTGCGGGCCGTGGCCGACGCCGAGCAGATCGAGTGCACCGACGACGACCTCGACGAGGAGCTCTCCGAGGTCGCCCGGCGGGTCGACACCCCGGTCGACAAGGTGCGCGCCGAGTTCGAACGCGGGGGGCAGCTGGCGGCTGTACGCTCCGATGTACGCAAGCGCAAGGCGCTCGACTGGCTCCTCGAGCGGGTCGAGATCGTCGACGAAGACGGTCATGCCATCGATCGCGCCGACCTCGAGGTCGGCCAGGACAGCGGCCAGAACGACACCGACGAGACCGAGACCGGCGACTCCGACGACAGTGACGCCGAGGTCGCCGCCAGCACCTCTGCGGCCGGCGACGCCCCCGCCTGACGCCCGCCCGTCGCCTGCACGCCACAAGACCGAACAGCGAAACCACCGACCGAAACCGACCTAGACGGAGCTCTCCCCAGGTGATCGACCCGACCTTCCGGCAACCCGACGTGATCGGCCAGCACCAGGCCGTCATCAGCAACTACCTGGTGCCCACCGTCGTCGAGCAGACCAACCGGGGCGAGCGGGCCTACGACCTCTACAGCCGGCTGCTCAAGGAGAACATCATCTTCCTGGGCACGCCGATCGACGACACGATCGCCAACCTGATCTGCGCCCAGCTGATCCACCTCGAGTCCGACAACCCGGACAAGGACATCAACATCTACATCAACAGCCCCGGTGGCGACATCACCGCGCTGTTCGCGATCTACGACACGATGTCCTTCATCAAGCCCGACATCAGCACCATCTGCTTCGGGCAGGCCGCCTCGGCCGCCGCGGTCCTGCTGGCCGCCGGCACCAAGGGCAAGCGACTGGCCCTGCCGCACTCCCGGATCCTGCTCCACCAGCCGTATGGGCAGGTGGGCTACGGGCAGGTCACCGATCTCGAGATCGCCGCCAAGGAGATCCTGCGGATGCGCGAC
>DATBGF010000250.1:0-3759 GCA_036558145.1 Acidimicrobiales bacterium | reverse complement strand
CCGTCGCCGCCCTCCTGCCGTCGTCGCTGACCCGCTCGTGCCGTCGCCGCCCTCCTGCCGTCGTCGCTGACCCGCTCGTGCCGTCGCCGCCCTCCTGCCGTCGTCGCTGACCCGCTCGTGCCGTCGCCGCCCTCCTGCCGTCGTCGCTCACCCGCTCCCGCCGTCGCCGCCGCGCGGGGTCGCTGCCGCCGTCGCCGCCGGGCCCCTCCTGCTACTACCGTCGCCGTCGCCGCATCCGGCCGTTCGCTGTGCACCGCGGGCCGATCCGGTCGCCCGGCTGTGCTCCGTCCTGTCCGGCGTCCGCCCGCGCCGCGTGTCCTCGGGTCGCCGGTCGGCCCCAAGCCGCCCGCGCCGATCCCGTCGCCAAGTGCGGGGCCGGGCTGATCCTGCCGGGGATGTCCCCAATAGCATGAGGACCATGTCTGCCGTCGCCGAGCTCGGCCGCCGGGCCCGAGCGGCCAGCCGGGTGCTGGCCACCGTGTCCACCGAGGCCAAGGACGCCGCCCTCCACGCCGCGGCCGACCTGCTGGTCGAGCGCAGTGACGACCTCCTGGCCGCCAACGCCGAGGACGTCGCCCGTGAGCAGGACGCCGGCGCGTCCCCGACTGTGGTCGACCGCCTGCGCCTGTCGCCGGCCCGGATCGAGGGCATGGCGGGCGGGCTGCGCCAGGTCGCGGCGCTGGCCGATCCGGTCGGCGAGATCACCGAGGGCTGGACTCGGCCCAACGGCCTGCGCATCGCCAAGGTGCGGGTGCCACTCGGGGTGGTGGCGATCATCTACGAGAACCGGCCCAACGTCACCAGCGACGCCTTCGGCCTGTGCCTGAAGTCGGGCAACGCCGCCTTCCTGCGGGGCTCGTCGGGGGCGATCCGGTCGAACCTGGCCATCGCCGCCGTGCTGCGGGAGGGCCTGGCCAAGGCGGGGCTGCCCGAGGACGCGCTGGTCCTGGTGGACGACACGTCCCGGGAGGCGGCCGTCGAGTTCATGCGCCAGAGGGAGTCCGTCGACTGCCTGATCCCCCGGGGTGGGCCGTCGCTGATCCGCTCGATCCTCGACAACGCCACGGTGCCTTACGTGATCGACGGCGACGGCAACTGCCACGTGTACGTCGACGCCTCCGCCGACCTGGCCATGGCGGCTGACATCGTCGTCAACGCCAAGACGCAGCGGCCGTCGGTGTGCAACGCGGCGGAGACGCTGCTGGTCCACGAGGCGGTGGCGGGGGAGTTCCTGCCGGCGGTCGCCGCTCGGCTGGAGGGCGTGGATCTGGTGGGCGACGACGCTGCCCGGGCCATCCTCGGGGCCGAGCGGGTCGCTCCGGCCGGCGACGACGATTGGGCGCAGGAGTTCCTGGCGCTCAAGCTGGCGGTGGGCGTGGTCCCGTCGCTCGATGCCGCGGTCGACCACATCACCCGCTACGGCACCGGGCACAGCGAGGCCATCGTGACCCGGGACCTGGCTGCCGCCGACCGCTTCACCCGGGAGGTGGACGCGGCCGCGGTGCTGGTCAACGCGTCGACGCGGTTCGTGGACGGCGAGGAGTTCGGCTTCGGCGCCGAGATCGGCATCTCCACCCAGAAGCTGCACGCCCGGGGCCCGATGGGCCTGCGGGAGCTGACCACGGAGAAGTACGTGGTCCGGGGCGAGGGCCAGATCCGCTGATCCGTCCGCCGCGGGCCGATGAGCTGGAGCGGTTGCGCGCCATCGAGCGGGCGGCCGGGCGCCCATTCGTCGACATGGGGATGCCGGAGGTCGCCGCCCACGAGCCCATGTCGGTCGAGGAGCTGGACGCCTACCGGCTCGCCGGGCGGTCCTGGGTGCTGGTGCCGGACGGCGACTCGGCGGCGGAGCCGATCGCCTACATCGTGGTGGAGGTGTTCGACGGCGCCGCCCACGTCGAGCAGGTCAGCCTGGATCCGGCGTTCGCCCGCCAGGGCCTGGGGCGCCGGCTGCTGGACCACGTGGCCGCCGAGGCCCGCGCCGAGGGGCGGACCGCGGTGACGCTCACCACCTATCGCGATGTTCCCTGGAACGCCCCGTACTACTCGCGGTGCGGCTTCCGGGTGCTTGCCGAGGACGAGCTGGGACCGGAGCTGCGGGCCAAGCGCGACGCCGAGACCACGCACGGGCTGGATCCGGCCCTGCGGGTCTGCATGCGCCGCGACCTGTAGGCCCTGCCCCAGTTTGGGGAGGTCGGCGGCCGATCGGTCCGGGTAGCGGTAGAGGCGTGCCTCCCCTCTGCTCCCGCCCTCGCGACACCGGCGTTGCCGCCGCTCGCGTCGATGGCGCGGAACGGTCCATTCCCTGTGGACCTGGGCGGGAGCGGAGGTCGCACGCCTGGCGTCGCGGCGTGGGTGCCGCCGGCGAGCGGCGCTGTCGCCAGCGGGCGGCACGGCGATCGGCGCCGATCCGGGGCATGCCCCCGCGGCGCCGGGCACATCGCCGGCCGGGAGGGTGATCCCGAGCCCGGCGGGAACCTGATTCACCCTCTCCCCTCGGCCCCGCCCCCAGCCCCCCGGTCCCGCGTCCGCGATCGCGGGACCGGGGGGCTTACGCCGTGCGGTGCGCTATGCAGGTGTGGGATCCCGATACCGGACGAGGAGCTGAACGACGGCCACCCTGCTGACCATCGGCCACGGCACGCTGAGCGCCCCGGAGTTCGCCGACCTGCTGGACCGCGCCGGGGTCAGGTCGCTGGTGGACATCCGTGCCTTCCCGGGCAGCCGCCGCCACCCGCACATGTCCCGGGAGGCGATGGCATCGTGGGTGCCGGAGGCGGGGGTGGCATACGGCTGGGAGCCCCGCCTGGGAGGCCGCCGCCGCCCGGCCTCCGACAGCCCCAATGTGGCCCTGCGGAACCTGGCGTTCCGCGCCTACGCCGACCACATGGCCACGGACGAGTTCCGTGCCGGCCTGGCCGAGGTCCTCGCCACCGCCGAGACCTCTCGGACGGCGATCATGTGCGCCGAGACCCTGTGGTGGCGCTGCCACCGCCGCCTGGTGTCAGATGCAGCCGCCCTGCTGGCCGGAGCCGAGGTCCTCCACGTGATGCACGACGGCGGCCTGACCCCCCACGTGCTCACCGACGGCGTCCGCCGTTCCGGCACAACGCTCGTGTACGACGTGGGTGCCGAGCGACCGTTGCCGCTTTGATGCCCAAGGTTGGGGGGTGTCAACCCCCGACTTGTGGGGTAAAGACTTTCTGATGCTGGCCCCGGGACCACCCGCCAGGGAGTGCGCGGCCCCGCGCGCCTCGTGGTGGCTCGCACCTGCGAGCACCTCCGCGTCCCTGGTGTCCGTCGCGGCTCTCGGCCTGGCGCTCCTCGTCGCCGCCCTGGCGCTGGCCCTCGTCATCCTGTTCACCAACGCCCACCCCGCCGCGGCCGACACCCCCATCCCCACACAACCGGCCGCCACGCTCGCTGAATCTCTCTCGTCCCTCGCGCCTCCCGCGCCCGCCACGCCAACGCCAGAGCACACCCTCGTCGTCCCGGCTGACGTCCCCGCGCTCGTCGGCCCCGTGCCCGCCCCGCCGGCCCCGGTCGCGCCCGACCCCGTCGCCCAGGCCACAAGCAATGCGGTTACTCCCACACTGAACGATGCGGTAGCCCCGGTCGTGACTGCCGCCGGACCGCTTGTGAGCGGTGCTGTTGCGCCGTTGTCCGCCGATGTGGTCGCCCCGGTTACGCGTGATGTGGTCGCCCCCGTGGTGGGCGATGTTGTGGCCCCGGCCAGCGATGGTGTCGAGCCCGTGGCCG
>DATBGF010000249.1:0-3249 GCA_036558145.1 Acidimicrobiales bacterium | reverse complement strand
CGGGCGGGCCTGGACGACGACAGCATCGACGCCCTGTTCCAGACCACCTTTCGTGGCTCGGCCGGGGAGGGCGTAGCGTGACCGCCGCCATCGAGACGACCGGCCTCGGCAAGCGCTACGGCCGGCGCCGCTGGGCCCTGCGGGACTGCACGCTCAGCCTGCCCGCGGGGCGGGTCGTCGGCCTGGTGGGCGCCAACGGCGCGGGCAAGTCGACCCTGCTGCACCTGGCCGTGGGGCTGCTGGCGCCGACGGCGGGCGGCATCGACGTGCTCGGCGCCCCGCCGGCCGCGGGGCCCGATCAGCTGGCGAGGGTCGCCTTCGTGGCCCAGGACGCGCCGCTCTACCCCGGACTGAGCGTGGCCGACCACCTGCAGCTGGGCCGGCGGCTCAACCCCGCCTGGGACGACGCCGTCGCCACCGCCCGGATCGACCGGCTCGGGCTGGACCGGGACCAGCCGGCCGGGCGCCTGTCCGGCGGCCAGCGGGCCCAGCTGGCGCTGACGCTGGCGGTGGCCAAGCGGCCCGAGCTGCTGATCCTCGACGAGCCCGCGTCCAGCCTCGATCCGCTGGCCCGGCGCGAGTTCCTGGCCGGGTTGATGGAGGCCGTCGCCGACCAGGAGCTGACCGTCGTGCTCTCGTCCCACCTGCTGGGCGACGTCGAGCGGGTGTGCGACCACCTCGTCGTCCTCGACGGCGGGCGGGTCCGGCTGGCGGGCGACGTCGAGGACCTGCTGGCCGCCCACCACCTGCTCACCGGGCCCCGCCGCGACCTGCGCCGGCTGCCCGCGAGCCAGCGGGTGGTCCAGGCCAGCCACACCGAGCGCCAGACGACCCTGCTGGTGCGCACCGACCAGCCCATCCTCGACCCGGCGTGGACCGAGGCGGCCGTCGGGCTGGAGGACCTCGTGCTCGCCTACATGGCGGCCGAGCCCACGGTCGAGCACGAGGAGGTCGTCGCACGATGATCTGGCTCACCTGGCGCCAGTTCCGCACCCCGGCCCTGGCGGCCGCGGCCGCCCTGGTGGCGACGCTCGCGGTCATGGCCGTGACCGGGTCCCGGCTGGCGCACGACTACACCGCCCTGGGCCTGTCGAGCTGCGCGGCCGGCCAGGAGCCCCGGGCCGGCACGCTCTCGTGCGTCGACCTGGAGGCCAAGTTCCTCGGCTACTACCCGCTGCTGCGGCTGATCGGGCCGCTGCTCCTGGCGGTGCCGGCCCTGATCGGCGCGTTCTGGGGCGCCCCCCTGCTCGCCCGCGAGCTGGAGGCGGGCACGCACCGGCTGGCGTGGGTCCAGAGCGTGACCCGCACGCGCTGGCTGGGCGTCAAGGTGGTCGTGATCGGGGTCGTCGGTGCCGGCCTCACGGCGCTGCTCGGCGTGGCCGTCACGCTGTGGTCCGGCCCGTTCGACCGCCTGAACGGGCGGATGACCCCGGAGTACTTCGCCCAGCGGGGCGTGGTGCCGCTGGCCTATGCGGCGTTCGCCTTCGCCCTCGGCGTGGCCGCGGGTGCCGTGATCCGCCGGGTCCTGCCGGCCATGGCCGCCACGCTGGCCGGCTTCGTGCTGGTCCGCATCGGCGTCCAGTACTGGGTGCGGCCGCGCCTGGTCCACCCGCTGGAGCTGAGCTGGCCCACGTACACCTCCGGCGACCACAAGCCACCCGCGCGCGTAGCCAGCCAGCATGGCTGGGAGCTCTCGTTCCGCACGCTGGACCGTACCGGGCACGTGATCAGCACGGGCGGCGGCATGCGGGACGACGTCGTCGTCCGGCTCTGCCACCAGGAGATGGGCACGATGGCCAAGGTCGACCTGGAGGAGTGCGGCCGGCAGCTCGGATTCCACAACGTGCTGCGGGTCGTCCCGGCCGACCGCTTCTGGGCCCTCCAGGCCTGGGAGGCGGCGATCTTCGGTGGCCTGGCCCTGGCCCTGGTCGGCTTCAGCTTCTGGTGGGTGCGCCGGCGCGCCGGCTGACGCCGGTCAGCCCGGCGGGCAGACCGGGTCGACGAGCGCGTCCACGTAGAAGCCCGGCGGCTCCACCCCTCGGGGGATGCCGAGCGGCGTCTGCATCACGAACGGGCCCGCCAGGTCGACGCCGCGGGCCAGGTCGCAGTCGAGGATCCGGTAGTAGAGCGTCACCGCGATCGTCTCGCCGGCAGGGATCGTCGTCGGCAGGTCGTCGGTGCCCTCGAACTCGATGCCGTCGATCCGCCGGCCCGCCCCGGTCACCTTCACCGCTGCGTGGGCCTGGTTGGAGATCAGCACCTCGACGGCGAGGGCACCGTCGCCCCGGGCGGGATCGGCGTCCCACCGGGACGGCTGCACGGACACCCTCGGGGTCAGGAGCCCGAACCAGATCGAGACCGCCGACGCCAGCGCGACCGTGGCGACGAGCACCAGCAGCCACCGGACCGGGTGGCCGCGCGGCTCCCAGCGGACCTCGGGGGTGTCCCGGACCTGGACGTCGGTCATGCCTGCCCTCCCGTGCCGAGCTGCAGCCCGGACTCGACCTCTCCGAACATGCGGCGCACCGCGTCGAGCGCCTGGGCCAGGTCGGCCCCGCTGCGCAGCGCCGCGGCCACGAACACCGCGGCGGACTCGTCCAGCAGCGGCCGCTGGACCGCCACGTCGGCGGCCGCGGGCCGGGGTGCCACCCGGGTGCCGTGGCGGCCTCTCGACGTGACCAGCGCGGCCTGCTCCAGCTCGTGGTAGGCCCGGCCCACGGTGCCCGGGGCCAGGCCGAGGTCGCCCGCCAGCTGGCGGATCGTCGGCAGGCGCGTACCCGGCGGGAGCGCCCCGCTGGTGATGAGCCCGGTGAGCTGCGCGCGGATCTGCTCGTAGGGCGGGACCGCGCCCGACGGGTCGACCTCGAGGATCACAGGCGCACCCGCTCCACCTCGGGGCGCAGGCGGCGGGGCCACAGGGTCGCGCCCGGCTTGCGGACGAGCCAGGCCACCAGGGCGCCGAGCAGGGTGCCCAGCACGGCGAGGTCGCACAGGACGTCGAGCGGCCCCGCCACGTGCCGGGCACAGACCGCCAGCGCGCCCGTCAGGTTGAGCAGGCCCATGGCGGTGGCCACGGCCGCGAGCATCCGGACCGAGGCGGCGCGCACCGCGTGGTCGGCGGCCAAGAGGTCGTCGGTCGTGAGGGGCTGCGGGCGCTGCAGGATCCAGATCTGGGCGACCGGCGTCAGTGCCAGCACGGCCAGGCCGGTCAGCACGCCGAGCGCGGCGTCGAGGGCGGTCGACAAGCCC
>DATBGF010000248.1:0-12428 GCA_036558145.1 Acidimicrobiales bacterium | reverse complement strand
TGATCGTGTTCCTCGCCGCGACCGCGGGCGAGGCGGCCGCCCGGCGGGACCGGCTGGACGAGCGGCTGGGCCGCGAGTGGCGCACCGACGCCGACGTGTTCACGGGGACGGCCGCCGAGCTGGCCGAGCGGCTGGCCGCGGGGCGGGAGGCGGGCCTGGACGGCTGGCGCCTGCGGCCGGGTGAGATGGGCCCCGACCTGGCGGCGGTCGTCGACGACGTCGTCCCCGCCCTGAACCGGGCGCCAACCGCCGGGGACGGGACCCTGCGGTCGCGGCTGAGGTTGCCCCGCCCGGCCAGCCGCTATGCCCGGAGCGCACGGTGAGCGCGGGCGACGGAAGGCCGCGCAAGCCGGTGATCCTGGCCGCGCACTTCCCCGGGGTGAACAACACCACCGTGTGGGCCGACCCGGCCGCGGGGAGCCAGATCGACTTCGCGTCGTTCGAGCACCTGGCCCGGGCGGCGGAGCGGGGCTGCTTCGACTTCTTCTTCCTGGCCGAGGGCCTGCGCCTGCGGGAGCAGGGCGGCCACATCTACGACCTCGACGTCGTGGGCCGGCCCGACACGATGACCGTGCTGTCGGCCCTGGCCGCGGTGACGACCCACCTGGGCCTGGCGGGCACGCTCAACGCCACGTTCCACGAGCCCTACGAGCTGGCCCGCCAGCTGGCGACGCTCGACCACCTGTCCGGCGGCCGGGCGGCCTGGAACGTGGTGACCTCGTCCGACGCTTTCACCGGCGAGAACTTCCGCCGGGGCGGCTACCTCGACCACGCCGACCGCTACGAGCGGGCGGCCGAGGTGATCCGGGCCGCGGTCCGCATGTGGGACGCGGACGGGGGCGAGTTCGAGCACCCCGGGCGCCACGTCGACATCCGGGGCCGCTTCGCCATCCCCCGCAGCCCCCAACGCCACCCCGTCATCCTCCAGGCGGGCGACAGCGATCCCGGCCGCGAGCTGGCCGCGGCGACCGCCGACGCCATCTTCTCCCGCCACTCCCGGCCCGAGGCCGCCCGGGCGTTCTACGCCGACGTCAAGGGCCGCCTGGCCCGCCACGGCCGCGAGCCCGACGAGCTCAAGATCATCCCGGCCACCACGTTCGCCCTCGGCGACACGCCCGAGGAGGCGAGCGAGCGGGCGCGGCACATCCGGCGCCAGCAGGTGAGCCCCCAGACCGCGATCCTGCTGCTGGAGCAGGTCTGGAACCGCGACCTGTCCGCCTACGACCCGGCCGGGCCGCTGCCCGACATCGAGCCGGACGTGGACTCGCCCTCGATCATCCAGGGCCGGGCCCGCATGTACTCGGACCCGATCGCCACCGCGGCCGACTGGCGGCAGCGGGCCGAGGCCCGCAACCTGTCCATCCGCGACCTGGTCATCGAGGTCACCGGGCGCCAGACCTTCATCGGCACGCCGACCCAGGTGGCGGACGCGGTCGACGACTTCGTGCAGTCGGACGCGGCCGACGGCGTGATCCTCATCCCCCACCTCACGCCCACCGGCATCGACGACTTCGTGGACCAGGTCGTGCCGCTGCTCCAGGAGCGGGGCGCGGTGCGCAGCGCCTACGAGACCCGCACGCTGCGCGAGCACCTGGGCCTGCCGCCCGCCAACCCCGCGGCCCGGGACACAGCCGGGAGCGCAAGGGCATGACGAAGCCCGACCTGTCCGTGCTCGACCTGGTGCCGCTGGCCAGCGGCTCCACCGCCCGCCAGGCCCTGGACAACAGCGTGGACCTGGCCCGGCGCTGCGAGGCCGCGGGCTACCGCCGCTACTGGGTGGCCGAGCACCACCTCAACCCGGGGGTGGCCGGGACCACGCCCGCGCTGGTGATCGGGCTGGTGGCCGCGGCCACCGAGCGGATCCGGATCGGGTCGGGGGCGGTGCTCATGGGCCACCACACCCCGCTCTCGGTGGTCGAGCAGTTCGGCCTGCTCGACGCCCTCCACCCCGGGCGGATCGACCTCGGCCTGGGTCGCTCCGGGTCGCGGCGCCGGCCGCCGGGCTCGCGCCGCAACGGCGAGGACCCGGCCCCCAGCGAGGCCCGGGTGTCGCCCGAGGGGCTGGTGATCCCGCCGCTGTTCAACATGGGCCCGCTGTTCCGGTCGCCCTTCTTCCGGATGCAGGCCCGCCTGCTCCAGCAGCCCGGGGCCGAGACACCCGAGTACGCCGACCAGATCGACGACGTGCTCGCCCTCCTGGCCGGGACGTACCGGGGGCCGGACGGAGCCGAGGCCCACGTGGTGCCGGGCGAGGGCGCCGCGGTCGAGGTGTGGATCATGGGGTCGAGCGGCGGCGTCAGCGCCGAGGTGGCCGGGGCCCGGGGCCTGCCGTTCGCGTCCAACTACCACATCGCCCCCAGCGAGGTGCTGGAGGCGGTGGCCACCTACCGGGCCGCGTTCCGGCCGTCCGAACGGCTGGACCGGCCCCATGTGGCGGTGTCGGCCGACGTGGTGGTGGCGCCGAGCGACGACGAGGCCCGGGAGCTGGCCAGCGGCTACGGGCTGTGGGTGCGCAGCATCCGCACCGCGTCGGGCGCCATCCCCTTCCCGAGCCCCGAGGAGGCGCGCCGCCACGCCTGGACCGACGAGGACCGCGCCCTGGTCCGGGACCGGGTCGACACCCAGTTCGCCGGGTCGCCGGCCACGGTGGCGGAGCGGCTCGACGTGCTGGCCCGGGCGACGGGGGCCGACGAGGTGGTGGTGACCACCATCACCCACGACCACGCCGACCGGGTCCGCTCCTACGAGCTGCTGGCCCGGGAGTGGGCCTAGGGCCGGCCGGCGGCCACCAGCGCGGCCTCGTCCAGCGCCTTCACGAGGCGCTCGCGCACCGCGTCGCTCACCTTGCCGTCGACGATCTCGCCCGACGTGGCGTAGACGACCGTCGGCACGGTCCAGCCCTCGAGGCTGGCCACGAGGGCCCGGCCGCTGGTGTCGAGCGAGAGGTAGTGCTCGGGGACCGCGGCGGTGGCGACGAGCACGACGGCCACGCCCGCCAGCCCGCCGGTCGGGAAGCGGTCGAGGAACGCCTTGAGCGCCCCGGCGACCGTGGCCCGGTACACGGGGCTGGCCAGCACCAGGATCGAGGCTGCGGACGCCGCGGCCACCGCGGCCTCGACCTCGGGGTCGGCGGCCCGGCCCAGCAGGCCGTCGGCCGAGAGCTCGGACAGCTCCACGAGCTCGCCCCCGCCCCCGGTGTCGAGCGCGGCCAGGGCCACCGCCCGCGTGCGGGAGGAGGCGGACTCACCGGCGTGGACCACGACGAGGCTCATGGCCTTAGCTTCACTAGCCTGAGCGCACCATGCAAAGAGCGAGGCTGCGATCCCGGCGGGCGGCCACTCTGCACGACCGGCGGGAGACCGGGGCGCCCGCGCCGTCCGGTCCGTACGCGGCCATCACCGCGCTGCAACAGTCGGCCGGCAACCGCGTGACCCGGGCGGCCATCGCCGGCAAGGGCACGCCCGTGGCCGACGGGATCCTGCTCGGGCACACGGGCGACGTGCAGCGGGCGGGCGGAGGCGGCCCGACGGCCGGCAAGGCCCCGGCCTCGCAGGCGGTCGACATCACCACCGTCGCCGGGCCCAAGGACCTGGGCTCCGGCGGGTTCCAGTGGAGCGTCTGGTTCAGCATGGGGGCTCCGGCCGGCGCCGCGGGCTGGGTCATCCAGGAGATCAACGCCACCCTCGACGGCCCGGGGGCGAGCACGAAGACGTACCACTTCTGGGAGGCCTGGGAGGTCGAGGCGGGCAAGAAGGTCACGGTCTGGCAGGACAAGGGCCTCGACAGCAACGACGACGAGTACTACCTCCCGCCCGCCCACACGAAGAAGAAGGGCACCAACAAGGTGGTGGGGGCGGTCAAGTTCTACGAGGGCCCGCTGCCCGCCGACTTCAAGCAGAGGAACCCGTCCACGCTGGCCGGCATCCTCCACTCGACCACCACCAAGCCCGCGTTCTGGGACGGCAGCGGCACGGCCCACAACATCACCGCCACCTGGGACGACACCGGTCCCGCCAAGGTCTCCAACGTCGAGGCCCAGGCCGGCGCCACCCGCCTCAAGGGCACACCGTGAACCTCGCCGGCCGCACCCGCCCCGGGGACACACCGATCGACCCGGCCGGCGCCAGCCGGCCCGGCGACACGCCGTGAACCTCGCGGGGCGGCTGCCCGACTGGAGCGATCCGGCTACGCCGGGGCCGGCGTATGCGGCGCTGGCGCCGTTGGGGGCTGAGTTCGTGGAGCTGGACGACCTCGACCGGCAGACCGCGGTGCGGGCCTACTCGGACGAGTTCTGCTTCCCGCAGTTCGACCTGGCCCGGGCGTCGGGGCTGTACGTGTTCCTGCGGGTTCTGTTCGACCTGCCGACCGAGCAGCCGCGGGACGACGCGCTCGTGTTCGGCGGGTGGTTGCACCCGTCGGTGGGGGTGGAGACCGAGCGCTTCGACCTGGCCTGGCCGGTGCACTCCCGGGGCGAGGCCGTGCTGGCCGTCGAGGCGTTCGCCGGCTACTTCGGCAAGGGCTACGACGCCATCGGCGAGTACGACTGGCTGGCGGGGGCCTTCCCGCTGCGGAGCCGGGACAGCTTGGCGTCCACCTACGTCCTGGCGCCCGAGGCCTGAGCTCCGGCGACGACCACGGGGTCGCCGACCGCGACCCGACCGGGCCGGACCGTGGTGGCATAGACGCCGAGGCGGGTCTGGCGGCTGCGGGCGATCGTGCCCAGCACGATGGGATCGGCCTGCGCGGTCGCCGGGTCGACGTTCACGACGATGCAGCGCTGGTCGCGCCCGTCCACCCGGACGACGGCGTCGCCGAGCTGCAGCGTGCAGCCGACCCAGCCCTCCTCGGGGAACGGGCCGCCGTCGTCGTGGGCGTCGATCACCAGGTTCGGCCGGAAGCGGCGCACGTCGAGGGCCCGGCCGGTGAGGGCCTCCAGGCCGGCGACGGTCCCGGTCGTGATCAGCGACAGGGGCAGGGTGTCGAAGGTCCCGCGGTCGAGCTTCACGGCCCGGACGCCATCGCCATCGCCGCCGCCCAGCTCGGCGGCCAGGGCCGGATCGGTCACGGCGAGCTCGGCGCCGGTGGGCGTCGTCACCACGACCGGCGACCGGTCGGGGCGCTCGGCGTCGACGAACCGGGGCCGGTAGTGGACCATGTCCGGGCGGTCGCGGATCGTGAGCCAGGGGAACCCGCTCGCCTGGCCGCGCTCCCGGATGAACGCCCAGCGGCGGTCGCCGCTGACGCCGTGCCACGACACGTCCGCGCCCGGGACGCGCTCCGGGGCCATCGACTTGACCGGGTAGCGCCACAGGCCGGCCACGCGGCCGACCTCGGCACCGACCCCGACGGGCGATCCGCCCATGGGCTGCCTCCTCGTGAGAGGGCGCCCTTGGACGGGAGTCCGGGCCGAGCGTGGCGGGATCACCCGTCGCAGCGCCCCTCGGCCCCGGGGCGATCGTCACAGCCCGGCCCCGCGGCTGTCAACGCCCAGCGCCCTACGCCTGCGGTCGCACGACCACCTGGTACTCGGGCCGGTCGAGCAGCAGGTCGACGACCAGCGCGGTCCAGCCGGTCTGGTGCATCGCGCCCAACCCGCAGCCGATGTCGCCGTGGAAGTACTCGAAGAACAGCAGGTTGTCCTTCCAGGCCGGGTCGGTCTGCAGCCGCTCGACCCCACCGAACACCGGGCGGCGGCCGTCCGGTCCGGGGAGCCAGATGGACAGCAGGCGGTCGCTCAGGTCCGCGGCCACCTCGCCCAGGGTGCGCCGGCGGCCCGAGCCGGTCGGGTACTCGACCGTGAACCCCTCGCCCAGGAACTCGTGGTACTGGGTCAGCGACCGCACCACGAGGTAGTTCACCGGGAACCACACCGGCCCCCGCCAGTTGGAGTTGCCGCCGTACATGTTCGTGCGGGACTCGGCCGGCTCGTACTCGATCGTCGCCCCCGGCACCCCGGGGACCTCGTAGGGCTCCGTGTGGCGCTTGGACACCGAGCGCAGGCCGTGGGGCGACAGGAAGGCGTCCTCGGCGAAGAAGCTGGCCAGCGTGGTGGCGAGCTGGTCGGGCGAGACGAGCGACACCAGCAGCCGCTGCTCCTCGCCCACGGCGCGCAGGCGGGCGGTGAGCCGGTCCTGCGGCCGTTCCTCCTCGTCGCGCCAGCGCCGGCCGAAGCGCTTGGACAGGCGCTGCACGCGCTCCGTGTGCCGTAGCGGGAGCTGGGCCACGGGCAGGATGGGGATGGCGCCGACCAGCGTCTGCACCCGCAGCGGCGTGGCCACGTCCCCGACGACCAGGCGGTCGTAGAAGAAGCCGTCGGCCGGGTCGTAGAGGCCGGACGCGTCCAGGGCATCGGCGATCATCACGAACTGCTCCAGGAACTTGACGACCATGTCGTCGTAGACGTCGTCGTCCTGGGCCAGGCGCACGGCCAGGATCAGCATGGCCAGCGAGTAGTAGGCCATCCAGGCCGTACCGTCGGCCTGGTCGAGGCGCATGCCGGGACCGAGGTGGGAGCGGTCGAGCGGGCTGATGTTGTCCAGGCCCAGGAACCCGCCGCCGAACAGGTTGTTGCCGTCGGCGTCCTGGCGGTTGAGCCACCAGGTGAAGTTGAGCAGCAGCTTCTGGAACACCCGCTCCAGGAACAGGGTGTCGCGGGCGCCGTCGACCATGAACACCCGGATCGCGGCCAGGGCGTGCACCGGCGGGTTGACGTCGTCGAAGCTCCACTCGTAGGACGGCAGCGCCCCGTTGGGGTGCAGGAACCACTCCCGCAGCAGCACGAGCACCTGGTACTTGGCGAAGGCGGGATCGAGGTGGGCCCAGGCCACCGCGTGGAACGCGAGGTCCCAGGCCGCGAACCACGGGTACTCCCACGGGTCGGGCATGGCCAGCACGTCGAACGAGTCCAGGTGCCACCAGCCCGCGTTGCGCCCCGCGATGTGGCCGGGCGGAGGCGGCGGCAGTGCCGGGTCGCCCTCCAGCCAGCGCTTCACCGCGTACGGGTACATCTGCTTGCTCCACACCAGCCCGGCCGACGCCTGGCGCAGCACCCGGGCGGGCTCGGGGTCGAGCGGCGCGGCAGGCAGCGAGGCGTAGAACTCGTCGGCCTCCCCGGTCCGGCGGGCCACGGTCTCGGAGAAGTCCGCTCCCGCCCAGCCGCCGGCGAGCGCGCCCGGCGCGGGCCGGTGGAGGCGCAGGCGAAGCTCGGCCCGGCCGCCGCCCGGCACGTCCAGCCGGTACCACCACGCCGCCTTGGTCCCGGTCTCCGCGGGGTTGACCGTGGGGGCGCCCTCGACCACGTGGTCGTTGATCCCGTCCTTGGGCCAGTCGCTGACCGGCTCCCCGCCGTAGAGCCGCACCGTGTTGGTCTCGTTGTCGCAGAACAGCGCCGTGGGCGGGATCCCGCCGGGGCCCGCCGCGGCCTCCAGCCGGTAGCCGAGCAGGCCCGGATGGTCGACGACCACCGCGTCGCGGTCGAGGGACAGCGAGCAGCCGGGGTCGTCGCCGGTCCAGGCCCAGCGGTTGCGGAACCACAGCGTGGGCAGCACGTGCAGCGGCGCCGGATCGGGGCCCATGTTCTCGACCGTGACCCGCATCAGCACCTCGGTGGGCGAGGCCTTGGCGTAGGTGACCTCGACCACGAAGTAGCGGTCCTCGTCGAACACGCCGGTGTCGAGCAGCTCGAGCTCGGGCTCGTCGCGGCCGCGGCGGGCGTTCTCCTCCACCAGCCGCTGGTAGGGGTACGCGGCCTGGGGGTAGTGGTAGCGCCAGCGCAGCAGGGCGTGGCTGGGCAGCCCGTCCAGGTACCACCAGTACTCCTTGACGTCCTCGCCGTGGTTGCCCTGCGGGCCGGTCAGGCCGAACATCCGCTCCTTGAGGATCGGGTCGGCGCCGTTCCACAGGGCCAGCGCCAGGCACAGCTGGTGGCGGACGTCGGAGATGCCCGCCATGCCGTCCTCGTTCCAGCGGTAGGCGCGTGAGCGGGCATGGTCGTGGGGGAAGTAGTCCCAGGCGTTGCCGTCGTCGCTGTAGTCCTCGCGCACCGTGCCCCAGGCCCGCTCGGACAGGTACGGCCCCCACTCGTACCAGGGGTTGGCGCTGAACAGGTCGTCCTCGGCCGCGCCGGTGGCCTCGGCCAGGCGGGCGTGCTCGGCGGTCGTCACCCGGCCTCCTCCACCGCCAGCAGGTGCCAGCCGCCGGGGCCCAGCTCGACGTACAGGCCGTCGACCAGGTCGTCGCCCCGCCGGTCGAACGTGACGCCCTGGGTCGGGTCGACCAGCCGGCAGTCGCGGTCCCGCAGATCGTCCCAGGCGGTGCGGACGTGGCCCGCGGCCCGGCCCTCGCCCAGGTTGACGACCACCAGCCGGCGCCCCGCCACGCCGTCCCACGACCAGGCCACCAGGTCCCGGTGGGACCTGTTGCCGGGCCAGCCCGCCACCTCGCACAGCCGCCATTCCCCGTCCCGGAGCGTCGCGTCGGCCACCACGGCCAGCAGGCGGCGCCCGAACGCGGCCAGGTCGTCGTCGGGTGCCTCGGCCGGGGCCCGGCCCAGGAACACCGGGACGTGGACCCGGGCCCCGGTCAGCTGGCCGTCGTGGACCAGGCGGGCGCCGCTCTGGGTCAGCGTGGCCACCATGGCCGCCCGCAGCCGCTCGGGCGGGAAGGTGGCGGCGGCCCGGGGCTCGTCGTGGTTCTCCACGAACCGCAGGAGGCGGCGCTGGTAGGCCGCCTCGGCGGTGAGGTGGAGGCGGACGGGCTCGGCGTCCCCGGCGACCAGCCGGTCGTAGAGCCGCTTGTCGTAGCAGTGGTCGAAGCCCTGCTGCATCAGGTCCCACTCCAGGTCCCAGTAGGCCTCGGCCACGAAGGTGAAGCCGGGACGGGACCGGCGCACGGCGGCGATCACCTCGTCCCAGTAGTCGAGCGCCGGCGGGGGCCCGGCCCGGTCGCCCCAGGTCTTGGCGAACACGTCGTTCATCATCAGCATGGCCATGTCGCAGCGGACGCCGTCGCACTGGGTGGCGATGGCCTCCAGCGTCTCGACCGCCGCCTCCCGCAGCACCGGGGCGAAGGCGTTGAGCTGCACGACGTCGGGCCAGGCGGGGAAGTAGGGATCGCGGCCCCGGGCCAGCACCCGGCCGCCCACCTCCACGAACGACGCGGGATCGGCCCGCAGGTCGTCCTCGTTCCCCGCCACGAACAGGTCGGGCCGCTCCCGGACCCAGGGATGGTCGGGCGCCACGTGGTTGGGCACGAAGTCGAGCACCAGCCCGACGCCCCGGACGGCGAGCGCCTCCCGGGCCGCGGCCAGGCCCGCCGTCCCGCCCAGGCGGTCGTCCACCTCGTAGCCGCGGACGCAGTACGGCGAGCCCACCACGTCGGCGTCGGTGCAGTCGGGCAGAGCCGCCCGGAACGACGCCACGAGCCGCGGGTCGCCCATGGCGATGGCCACGCCCGCGGGGCTGCGCCGCCACACGCCCATGAGCCACACCGCGTCGATCCCCAGCCCGGCCAGGTCGTCCCACACGGTGCCGGGCACGGAGCCCAGGCCGGCCACGCCCAGGCCCGCCAGCCACGGCCAGGTGTTCACCTCGTACACGAGCGGGTGCGCGAGGGACCCGAAGCGAAGGCTCACCCGCCCAGTCTTGCGCCCTTCAGGGTGGCGACATCACCCCACCCGGGGGAGCGCCGCGGCGATGCGCGGCTGATGGCAAGATCGGGTCAGCACTCCCCCCGGAGGTGACCCATGCTCGCCATCGACGCCGGACCGGTCGACGTCCCGATCCTGGACGAGACGATCGGGGCCAACCTGGCCCGCACCGTGGCCGCCCACGGTGACGGCGAGGCGCTCGTGTCGGTCCACCAGTCGATCCGCTGGACCTACCGGGAGCTGGCCGAGCGGGTGGAGACGCTGGCCCGCGGGCTGCTGGGCCTCGGCCTGGAGGCCGGCGACCGGGTGGGGCTGTGGAGCCCCAACTACGCCGAGTGGACGCTGCTCCAGTACGCCACGGCCGAGATCGGCGTGATCCTGGTCAACGTCAACCCGGCGTACCGGCCCTTCGAGCTGGCCTACGTGCTCGACCAGTCGGGCTGCAAGGTGCTGGTGGCGGCGCCGTCGTTCAAGACGAGCGACTACCGGGCCATGGTCGACGAGGTGCGGGCCGAGCGGGAGGCGCTGGAGCAGGCGATCTTCCTGTGGTCGCCCGAGTGGGACGACCTGGTCGGCAACGCCGCCGGCGTCCCGACCAGCCGGCTGGACGAGCGGCGGGCGGGCCTGTCGGCCGACGATCCCATCAACATCCAGTACACGTCGGGCACGACGGGCTTCCCCAAGGGCGCCACGCTCACCCACCGCAACATCCTCAACAACGGCTACTTCACCGCCGAGCTGCAGGGCTTCACGCCCGAGGACCGGCTGTGCATCCCCGTGCCCTTCTACCACTGCTTCGGCATGGTCATGGGCAACCTGGGCTGCACGACCCACGGGTCCACCATGGTGATCCCGGCCGAGGCGTTCGAGCCCGGCGCGGTGCTGGGGGCGCTCCAGGCCGAGCGCTGCACCGCGCTCTACGGCGTGCCCACCATGTTCGTGGCCGAGCTGGGGCACCCGGACTTCGCCTCCTACGACCTGTCCACGCTGCGCACCGGGGTCATGGCCGGCTCGCCCTGCCCGGTCGAGGTGATGAAGGCGTCCATCGACCGCATGCACATGAGCGAGGTGACCATCTGCTACGGCATGACCGAGACGTCGCCGGTCTCGACGCAGACCCTGCCCGACGACTCGCTCCACCACCGGACCGCCACCGTCGGCCGGGTCCATCCCCACGTCGAGGTGCGGGTCGTGGCCGTCGAGGACCCCGCCACCACGGTCGAGCGGGGCGAGACGGGCGAGCTGTGCACCCGGGGCTACTCGGTCATGCGGGGCTACTGGAACGACCCGGACCGCACGGCCGAGGCCATCGACGCCGAGGGCTGGATGCACACCGGCGACCTGGCCGTCATGGACGAGGACGGCTACGTCAACATCGTGGGCCGCTCCAAGGACATGGTCATCCGGGGCGGGGAGAACATCTATCCCCGCGAGGTCGAGGAGTTCCTCTACACCCACCCGGCGGTGCTCGACGTGCAGGTCGTGGGCGTCCCCGACGCCCGCTACGGCGAGCAGCTGCTGGCCGCCATCCGCCTCCAGCCGGACGCCGCCGTCAGCGAGGACGAGATCCGCGAGTTCTGCCGCGACCGCATCGCCCACTACAAGATCCCGCGCTACGTGCGCTTCGTGGACGAGTTCCCCATGACGGTCACGGGCAAGGTGCAGAAGTACAAGCTGCGCGAGCAGGCCATCGAGGACCTCGGGCTGCAGGCGGCCGCCGCCATCGAGACCGCCTGATCAGCGGGCGCTGCGCGCCGCGGCCGTCGCCAGTGCGGCCACGAGCAGGATGCTGGTCACGGCCGTGACCACGGCGGTGCGCCGGGCCTTGTCGAGGTCCGCCACCGCGCGGTCGACGGCGGCCCCGGCCAGGTCGTCGACCGCGAGGCGGAGGACGGCCAGCTCCTCGGCGTCGACGCTGTCGCCCGGCCCGACGCCCGCCACCAGGGCGTCGACCCTGTCCTCGATGTCCGTGGCCCGCTCGCCCAGGTCGGTGAGCAGGAGGTGGAGCCGGTCGGCGGCGCCCGGCGTGCCGGTGTGGAGGCCCGCGGTGCCGGCCGCCTCCTCGATGCGGGCGTCGATGAGCCCGTCGACGTCGCGCACGTCGGACTGCGCGAGCGCCAGCCGCCGGCCCGCGTCGTCGAGCCGGTCGATCGCCAGCCACGACAGCAGCGCGCCGACCGCCGCGGCGACGAGCACCATCCGCAGCAGGACCTTGTGGCGCCGCGGGCTGGTCGCGTCGGCCTCCCCCATCGGCGGTTAGGTTCGCGCGGTGGCCAAGGCACCGGCGATCGAGGTCGAGGTGGGCGGGCGCAGCGTGCGGGTGTCCAACCCCGACCGGGTGTACTTCCCGGCGACCGGGGCGACCAAGCTCGACCTGGTCCACTACTACCTGGCCGTGGGGCCGGGCATCGTCAACGCCCTGCGGGAGCGGCCCTGCATGATGCACCGCTTCCCCAAGGGCCTGGCCGGCGAGAAGGTCCACCAGAAGCGGGTGCCGGGCGGGGCGCCGCCGTGGCTGGAGACCGTGCGGCTCCACTTCCCCCGGTTCGGCCAGCACGCCGACGAGCTGTGCGTCACGGAGCTGGCGCAGGTGATCTGGGCGGTGCAGATGTCGACCGTCGAGTTCCACCCCTGGAACTCGCGGCGGGCCGACACCGAGAAGCCCGACGAGTGGCGCATCGACCTCGATCCCATGCCCGACTGCCCGCCGGTCAGGGTGCGGCAGGTGGCCGGCGTCGTGCACGAGGTGCTGGACGAGCTGGGCGCCGTGGGCTGGCCCAAG
>DATBGF010000247.1:0-6332 GCA_036558145.1 Acidimicrobiales bacterium | reverse complement strand
ACGCACAGCGGGCCGGCGTAGCCCTGCCGGAGGGCGGCCGTCGCCGCCGGCCCCGAGCCGGGCCGGACGAGGAAGTTCACGACGAAGGGATCCTGGGTCACCCACATGCCGACCTCGTCGGGGACCACGGGCCTCCCCCCGTCGATCGAGGCCTGGTCCCACAGGTCCTCGCCGTTCGGGACACCGGCCCCGTCGGGCCGGTCGCAGGCGGGCGAGAAGTCGGACGCCGCGCCGAACGGCGCGGGGTCGTCCGATCCCGGCGGTCCGGGCGGCTCGGTGAGGGTGAACCCGTCGCGCGAATACGTGCCCGTGACGTGCCACCTGCCCCACGTGGTGCCCGCCCGCGTCACCTCGCCGTCGACCGCGTCCCAGTCCCAGTTGACGACGGGCAGGTCGCCACACTGGGGCGGGTCCGAGAGCATCACGAAGGTGCACAACGAGGGGCCGTGCTCCTCCGAGGCCAGCACCGTGAACGTCCCCTCGTAGACCTGCGCCTCGCCGGCAGCGGCCCGATCGTCGCCGCCGTCGTGCCCGCAGGCGGCGGCCAGCAGGCCCAGGGCCACGATCCCGGCCGACGCTCGTGCCCCCCGGGTCACATGTCGAGGACGAGGTCGCCGCACGGGGCGCCTCCGATCTCCCGGAAGTCCTGGACGCCGTCGCCGTCGGTGTCATCGTAGGAGACCTGCTCCTCCGTCGACCCGTCGGACACCAGCACGTCGCCGTCCCAGTGGAACCGCTCGCGGGTCACGTCGGCCACGCGGGTGTCGGGGTCGGCGTAGGCCCCCCACAGGACGAGCTCGTTGCGGCCGTCGCCGTCCAGGTCCGGGCAGTAGAACGCCGCGTCGGACAGCGCAGCGCCGTCCCACAGCCCCCGGGGCTCGCTGAAGCCCACCCTGTGCAGGTGGCCGGTGCGGGTCGTGCCCATGAACAGCCCCACCATGCTGTGGGCCCCGCCGTCGGTGTACAGGGCGATCTCCTCGCGCCCGTCGCCGTCCAGGTCGGTCACGCCCAGCAGATGGGCCAGGTAGGGCGTGCCGTCGACCGTTGCCTCCTCCACCTCGCCGGTGGCGTAGCGGACCCGGACGGTGATCGGCAACTGGTCGACCCCGTGGGGCGGCACGGTGGCGACGGCCACGTCGTCCGGCCGCCCGTCGCCGTCGACGTCTCCCCGGTCCACGCCGACGCACACGGTGCCCTGCCCTGCGGGCGGGCAGGCCGGTCCGGTCACGGCGGTGAGCGTGGGCGTCGCCGGGTCGTCCAGCGATTGCAGCTCGGGAGGCGTGGTGGTCGTCGTGGTGGGGATGGTGGTCGCGGGCACGCTCGTGTCCGGCACGGACGTCGGGCCGTCCGACGTCTCGACGTCGTCAGGCCCGTTCCCGTGCGTGACCAGTAGCGCGCCCACACCCACCACCGCGACGAGGGCAGCGGCCACGGCCAGCAGCCAGCGGGGCGACCAGCGCGAGCGGTGCGGGCCGGGCGTGGGATCGGCGTGCCGGACGATCCGGTCCCAGGCGGCGGGGTCGAACGTGGTGGTGGCGGCCAGGTCGGACAGGCGCCGGCTCAGCTCCGCCTCGGCGAGGGCCGTGTCGTCGTTCATGGCGCGAGCACCTCCTTGAGCTGGGCGAGCGCCCGGTGGAGCTGGGACTTCACGGTCCCGACGCGGGTGCCCGTCAGCTCGGCGATCTCGGCCAGGGACAGGTCGCCGTAGTACCGCAGCACCACGGCTGTGCGCTGGCCGGGCGTGAGCCGATCCAGCGCGGCCCAGGTCTCGTCGAGCTCGGGCGCCCGGGCGGTGATGGCCACCTCCGGCCGGGCGAGCCGGTAGCCGGTCTGCTTGCGGCGGATCCACGCCCGGCAGCCGTTCACGACCGTGCGGCGCAGGTACGCCTCAGGGCTCTGGACCGAGGCGAAGCGCGGGTAGAGCGCCACGAAGGCGTCCTGCACGATCTCCTCCGCCACCTCGTTGGACCCCAGGATCAGGTGCGCCACCCGGGTCAGGCGCCCGTAGCAGGCCCGGTAGGTCTCCTCGAACGAGGCGAGTGCCAGCACGGCCGCCGCCTCCCCGCTCGTCACAGGGTCGTCGTCGGCCATGGCCACCCCTGGCCCCTCCGTCCGTTCCGCAGTGCACACCGTCGGCACACAGGTAGTGATGCACGGCGGTGGGAAAAGGTTCCGGCTCAGATCTCCAGGCGGGGGCGGAGGTGATCGAGGAGGCCGGCGATCGGCACCCGGTCCTGCGCCATCGTGTCGCGGTCGCGCACGGTGACCGCATGGTCGTTCAGCGTGTCGAAGTCGATGGTCACGCAGAACGGCGTGCCCAGCTCGTCCTGGCGGCGGTAGCGCCGGCCGATGGCCTGGGTCTCGTCGTAGTCGCACATGTAGTGCGGCTGGAGCTGGGCCAGGACCTCGCCGGCCGGGCCCGACAGCTCGGGCTTCTTGGACAGGGGCAGCACCGCCACCTTGTACGGCGCGATCCGGGGATGGAAGCGCAGCACGGTGCGGGCCTCACCCTGGCCCTGCCCCTCGCGGGCGACCTCTTCCTCCTCGTAGGCGGCCATGAGGAAGGCCATGGCGGTGCGGGTCGCGCCCGCGGCCGGCTCGATGACGTGGGGCACGTAGCGCTCGCCCGCGGCCTGGTCGAAGTACTCCAGCCGCTCGCCGGAGTGGGCCGCGTGCTGGCGCAGGTCGTAGTCCGTGCGGTTGGCGATGCCCTCGAGCTCGTCCCAGCCCCACGGGAACAGGAACTCCACGTCGCTCGTGCCGACCGAGTAGTGCGACAGCTCGTCCTCGTCGTGGGGCCGCAGCCGCAGCATCCGCTCGGGGATGCCCAGGTCGTGGTACCAGGCCAGGCGCTGGGCGCACCAGTACTCGTACCAGCGCGGGCTCTCGTCCGGCGGGACGAAGTACTCCATCTCCATCTGCTCGAACTCGCGGGTGCGGAACACGAAGTTCCCGGGCGTGATCTCGTTGCGGAACGACTTGCCGATCTGGGCGATGCCGAACGGCGGGCGCTTGCGCGACGTCTCGAGGACGTTCTTGAAGTTCGTGAACATGCCCTGCGCCGTCTCCGGCCGCAGGTAGACCTCGGCACCCGCGCCCTCGACCGGGCCGGCGTAGGTCTTGAACATGAGGTTGAACTGGCGGGCCTCGGTGAAGCTGTGCTTCGCCCCGCACTTCGGGCACACCTCGGGGTCGTCGAGCTTGTCCAGCCGGAAGCGCTCGTGGCACACCCGGCAGTCCACCAGCGGATCGGTGAAGTTCTTGAGGTGGCCCGACGCCTCCCAGATGGCCGGGGGCGACAGGATCGCGGCGTCGAGGCCGACGACGTCATGGCGCAGCTGCACCATCGAGCGCCACCAGGCGTCCTTCACGTTGCGCAGCAGCAGGACGCCCACGGGGCCGTAGTCGTAGGTGGAGCGGAAGCCGCCGTAGATCTCGGCCGACGGGAACACGAAACCGCGCCGCTTGCACAGGTTCACGACCTTGTCGAACAGGTCTGACGATGCAGGAGCGGGGGCGTCGGACATGGCCGTCCAGTGTACGGACCGGCGGAGGTGACCCCGAACCGGATACCAGGGGTCGGCGGGGCACGAGGGTGCGTGGGTGGTGCTAGAACGAACGCCCGTGACCGCCTACCAGTATCCGTCGGCCGCCAGCCCCTACCCGGCGGCGCCAGCGACTGATCCGACGGCCGTCATGGCGCGTCGCAGCTTCGCCTTCATCATCGACGTGCTGCTGTTCACGTTGGTGGCCTCGTTCTTCGGCCCGACACCGCTCAGCCCGTTCGCGCTGTACGAAAAGGTGCCGAGCAACTTCGACTACAACGAGGCGTGCGACCAGATCACGCAGAACAGCAACGACGTGGCCGCCTGCCTGCAGATCGGCGACCGCGTGTACTACACCGACGGCGCCGACGCCGCGGTGGCGTCGCTGGTCACGATCGCCTACTTCCTGCTGATCCTCGGCGTGCTGCAGGGCCTCAAGGGCGTGACTCCCGGCAAGGCGCTCCTCGGCGTGCGGACCGTGGACGAACAAGGCCGAGGCCCAGGCATAGGCAAAGCCCTGGCCCGCTCGGTGCTGTGGATCGTCGACGGCATCCCCTGCTTCTTCCCCCTGGTCGGGCTCATCACCGGCTTCAGCACCAAGGGCCACCGCCGAGTCGGTGACATGGCGGCCAAGACGTTCGTGATCGGCAAGGCCGACGTGGGACGTCCGGTCATCGTCCCCGGCCTCACCACCGCCTACAGCGCCGGCTACGGCATGCCCGGCGCCTACGGCGCCGGTGCCCCGGGCGGCTACCCGCCCCCCGGCATGCCCGGCCAACCCGGCCAGCCCGGACCGCCCGGACCCTCGCCCTGGGACCGTCCCGCCCCGCCCCCGGGCGCCGGCGTGGGCACCGACCCCGGTGCCGGCCCGTGGGGCGGTCCGGCTGCAGGCGCTGGGGCCGCTGGCGCTGGCGCCGCTGGCGCTGGCGCCGCTGGCCAGCAGCCGTGGAGCGCCCCGGCACCGGGAGCGTCACCGTGGGCCCCGCCAGCGACGACGGCGGGCAGCCCTCAGGCCCCCGGCCAGTCCTCCACGCCATCAGGCGGCTGGCCCACCCCGGGCGGTCCGTCCACGCCCGGCGCCCCGACCACACCCTCCGGCGAGTCCCCCACCACCACCCCGAGCAGTCCGACCACGCCCGGCGCCCCGGGCGGACTGTGGGGCGAGTCCCCCGCCACCACCCCGAGCGGCCCGTCCACGCCCGGCAGCCCGTCCACACCGTCGGGCGAGTCCCCCACCGCCACCCCGAGCAGTCCGACCACGCCCTCGGGCACCCCGACCACACCGTCGGGCGAGTCCCCCGCCGCCACCCCGAGCGACGCCCCGGGCGCCGCGATCCCGCTGGGCGCGGCCGGGAGCACCAGCCCGGCCGCCAACGGCGGGACAGGCCCCGCCGCCCAGCAGCACCAAGCAGCGGGGAGTGGCTACGAGCCGCAGTGGGACGCAGCCCGCAACACCTACATCGTCTGGGAGCCGAACCGCCGCCAGTGGCTCGGCTGGGACGACTCCGCCAAGGAGTGGCGCCCCCTCTGAGCCGCTGACCGGTTCAGCCCCGATGGAGGGCGTTGACCGACCGGAGCCGCCGCTCCAAGTGGGTCTCGAGCGCCCGCACCACCAGGTGGTCCACCTCGGACACGACCGGAGGCCGCCGCTCGTTCAGCGCACTGCCCAACCGCCCGCCGAGCATGTCCTGGAGCACCACCACCGCGTCCTGGCTCAGCGCCGGACCCTGGCGGTGGGCGGCGCAGCGCAACCCGCCCTCCTCCAGCGCCCATGAGACGAGCGGCCCCGGGCTCCCGCACGCCACGCACGCGTCGACCTGGGGCCGGAAGCCCTCCAGGGCCAGCGCCTTGAGGAAGAAGCCGGGCACCACCAGCGGGGCGTCCTGGTCCGCCAGCGTGCGCAGTGCTCCCACCAGCATCTCGTAGAGCGCCCGGTTGGCGTGGCGCTCCAGGGCGAGCTGGTCCGCCGCCTCCAGCATGGACACGGCCTGGGCCAGGCGGTCGAGGTCGTCGCGCAGCGGGCGGAAGTGGTCGACAGTCTCGGCCTGCGAGACGATGTCGAGGTCGCCCCGGCCCTCGTAGAACAGCAGCTGGACGTGGCTGGGCGGCTCCAACCGCCCGCCGAAGCGGCTCTTGGTCTTGCGTACGCCCTTGGCCACCGCCCGGACCTTGCCGTGGTCCCGGGTGAGGAAGGACACGATGCGGTCGGCCTCGCCCAGCTTGTGCGTGCGCAGCACCACGCCTCGGTCGTGGTAGAGCGGCACGCCGGGCTCAGCCTCCCGCCGTCATCGGGACTTCACGCCCCCGAAGCGCCGGCTGCGGCCCTGGAACTCCCGCACGGCGTCGAACAGGTGCTCGCGCCGGAAGTCCGGCCACAGCACGTCGGTGAAGATCAGCTCGCTGTAGGCCAGCTCCCAGAGCAGGAAGTTGGAGAGGCGGTACTCGCCCGAGGTCCGGATCATCAGCTCGGGATCGGGCATGTCGGGGGCGTAGAGGTGGTCCCGCAGCCGCTTCTCCGTGACCTTGTCGGCCGGTACACCCGCCGCCACCAGAGAGCGGACCGCGTCGACGATCTCGGCCCGCCCGCCGTAGTTGAAGGCCAGGTTGAGCGTCATCCGCCGGTTCTTGCGGGTCATCTCGATGGCCTCGTCGATGTTGCGCTGCACCCGGCGGGGCACGCGCCAGTCCCGCCGTCCGATGTAGCGGACCCGCACCTGCGTCTCGTGGAGCTCGTCCCGCCGCCGCAGCAGCAGCGTCTCGTTGAACCCCATGAGGAAGCGAACCTCG
>DATBGF010000246.1:0-1538 GCA_036558145.1 Acidimicrobiales bacterium | reverse complement strand
GCACCATCCCCTCGGCGGCGTCGTCCACGTAGAGGAACTCGCGGGACGCCGATCCGGTCCCCCAGACCTCGATGTGGTCGGCGCCGCTCTCGACGGCCTCGACGCACTTCTTGATCAGGGCGGGGATCACGTGGCTGACCGCCGGGTGGAACTTGTCGCCCGGCCCGTACAGGTTGGTCGGCATCAGGTAGATCACGTTCTGGCCGTACTGGGCCCGGTTGGCCTGGGCCTGGACCAGCTGGGCCAGCTTGGCGATGCCGTAGGGCGCGTTGGTCTCCTCCGGGTAGCCCTGCCACAGCGAGTCCTCGCTGAACGGCACGGGCGTGAGCTTGGGATACGAGCAGATCGTGCCGGCCACGACCGTCTTGGGGATGCCGGCCAGCCGGGACTGCTCGATCACGTAGGTGCCCATGAGCAGGTTGTCGAGGTACAGGTCGGCCGGCGCGGCCTGGTTGGCACCGATGCCGCCCACCCGGGCGGCCAGGTGGATGACCAGGTCGGGCCGGGTGTCGGCCAGCAGCCGGGCGACGTCGTCGGCGCGCCGCAGGTCGTACTCGGCCGAGGTCGGCGTCACCAGCCGGCCCACGCCCCGCTGGTTCAACCGGGCGCACACCGCGCGGCCGAGGAAACCCCGGCCCCCGGTGACGACCACGGTGCTATCGGGCCACGAACGCATGGGGGGCCATGGTAACGACAACCCGCGACCGGTCCGCGGTACACGGCCCGGGGCCCGACCATGCGCCGTTGGTGTCGCGGGTCCCACCTATGGTGGTCGTGTGTCCCCGGGCTCGTCCTGCGTGCGAGGATGCCCGGCCATGCGTGCCGCCATCGTCGTCGAGCAGTGCTGGCACCGGGTCCCCGGGGGCTCGGCCACTGCCGCGATCGACACGGTGGCCGCGGTGAGCGCGACGGGCCGGGTCGACCAGGTCGGCGTGGCGGCGCGCCACAGCGCCCCGCCGCCCGACGCGTGGCGTCCCGCGCTGGAGATCCGCCACCTGCCGCTGCCGCGGCTGGCCCTGTACTGGTCCTGGCACCTGGCCCGCCGGCCGGCCGTGGAGCGGGCCACCGGTCCGGTCGACGTCATCCACGCCACCGCGTTCGCCATCCCGCCCCGGACGGTCCCGCTGGTGGCGACGCTCAACGACCTGGCCTGGCGGCGGGACCGGCACAACTTCACCCGCAACGGCATCCGCTTCTTCGAGGCGGCCCTGCGCACCGTGAAGAAGGACGCCGACCTGGTGCTGTGCCCGTCGCGGGCCACGATGGCGGACTGCGAGGCCGCGGGCATCGAGGCGGACCGCCTGCGCCACGTGCCCTTCGGCATGACCGTCGCCGACCCGTCCGACGACGAGGTCGCCGCGGTGCGGGAGCGCTATGGCATCTCCGGCCGCTACGTGCTCTCGGTCGGGACGCTCGAGCCCCGCAAGAACCTGTCCGGGCTGCTGGACGCCTTCTCCCGCCTGCCCCAGGACGACGTCACGCTGGTGGTCGTGGGGCCCGACGGCTGGGGCGACGCCCTGGCCGCCCCGGCGGAGGCG
>DATBGF010000245.1:0-3493 GCA_036558145.1 Acidimicrobiales bacterium | reverse complement strand
ACCGCGCCGCGCGGGGCGTCGGGCCCCGCCGAACGTCTCAGCGTCCTCGCCGCGCCCGTCCCCGGCACCGAGGAGGTGGTCGTGGCCGTCGCCAATCGCACCCCGGGGGAGGCCAACAACGGGCGCCTCCTCGGCTACATGTGGTGGTCGGCGGCCTTGATGGTGGCGTTCTCGCTGGTGGTGGCGGTCTTCCTGGCCCGGGGCCGGTGGTGGGTGGCCGACCAGGTCCTCGCCCGCCACGAGGCGTTCCTGCGGGACACGGCCCACGAGCTCCGGGGCCCGGTCAGCTCGCTCCGGGCCGTCGCCGAGGCGGGGCTGGCGGGAGCCGAGCCGCCCGAGCGGGCGCTGGAGCGGGTGGCCGCCATCGTCCGCGGCACCGACGAGCTGGTGGACGACCTGCTCACGCTGTCGCGCATGCAGACCGGCCAGGAGCCGTTGCAGGCCGCGCCGGTCCGGCTGGACGAGCTGGTCACCTCGCTCGTTCGGGCCCGGGCCGACGAGCCCGCTGTCGCGCTCGCGGTCCAGCCCTCGACCGTGGTGGCCAACGCCGAGCTCGTCCGCCGGGCGGTCGGCAACCTGCTCGACAACGCCGTGCGCCACGGACGCGCCGGCGACCCGACCGCGGCGGTGACGGTCACGGTGGCGGGCGGGCGGGTCGAGGTGGCCGACGCCGGGCCGGGGTTGGAGCCACAGCTGCTGCCCGACCTGGTCGAGCGGTCCGGCAACGGGCACCGGACCACGGGCGGGCGCCTCGGCCTCACCCTCGCCCGCCGCGTGGCCCACGTCCACGGCGGCGAGCTCCGCGCCGCCAACCGCCCGGGCGGCGGCGCCGTCTTCACCCTGGAGCTCCCGGAGCACGGCCGGTAGGCGGCAGGCGGAGACCGGTCAGTCGAACCGGCCACACCCCAGGTTCTCCCGATAGGTCTCGGAGACAGTCCGCTGCAGGCCACCAGAGATGGTGGCGGAGTTGGTCGGCATCGCTGCCGCAAGGTCCCACACGACGTGTGACCAGCCGCCTTGGTCGGCCATCTCCGTGAGGATGGGCCACTGGGGCGCGCTCGCCATGGCATCGACTGCGGCCTGCACGGCCGCGGTGTCGCCTGAGGCGAGGCCCGCCGCCCACGAGTCGAACCACGGGCAGGCCACCGATCCCGTGACCTGGGCGCCGACCTGGTAGCGGTTCGAGATGGTGTCAGCCGAGCGCAGGGGTGCCGGGTCGAAGCCGGGCGGGAGCGGGAGGCCGGTCAGCATCTCGTCGACCGTCGCCGCTCGCTCGGACGGCAGGACGGTGTCGGCGGGCAGCAGGGCGAGCCACTCGGTTGCCGGGACGGTGACGAGTCCGGCCAGCGCCGCATCGATGGTGTCGTCGTCGCGGAAGTGTCCGGTGATCCGCACCTCGTTGTCACCGACGGTCAACAGCGTCATGTACTCGAAGCCGATGTCGGCGGGCCCCGGCGTCTGCCCGCCGTCGTACTGGCAGGAATCGTTCATCTCGCAGTCGTGCGGACCGATCCGGTACCGAACTGCGGGCTCACCGGCGACTGTCGTCTCGACACCTTCGACGTCCGGTGGGCCGTCGTCGAACCCAGCGGCCCAGTGGACGTCGAGCTTGCTGGTGTCGTCGGAGAGGCGTTCGTAGCCGTCACCGGGGTCGACCCACACGATGTGCCAGCCGTCGGCCCGCGAGGCGAGGTGAGGAACTCCTTCGGCGGCGGCGATGTCCTCGGGCGCCGCTGGCGGGATCGTTCCGCTCGGGCCTGCCGGTGCGGGGTTCTGGTCCGGGGTCTGGTCCGAGGCGGACACCGAGTCCTTTCCGGCTCCGTCCCTGGTCGCCAGCGTGGCCCCCGCGGCGATCGCCAGCGCGGTGGCTGCGGCCACCCCGACGGCGACGGTCCGGCGCCGGCGCGGTCGGCGGGGCGGCGGGTCGAACGGCACGACCTCGCCAGGCTCTCCGGGGCCGGCGCCGGCCGGACGGCTTGTGGCGGGCGCCGTGGTGGTGGACATGATCCTCTCCCGGAGATCGGCCTCGGGGCCTGCGAGGTCCCACCGCTCCACTTCGGCGTCGCTCACCGATGCCGCGGCGGCGATCAGGTGGACGAGCTCGGTGTCGTTCATGGCTGGTCCTCGTGGTCTCGGACGAGCGGTCGCTCGTCGCCATAGGCCGCCCGAAGCCGTGCTCGGGCCCGGTGCAGGCGGGTGCGGACCGTGGCCGCCGGGACGTCGATGACCACCGCGATCTCCGGCGCGGTGAGCCCCTCCCAGCCCGCGAGCAGGAGCACCTCGCGGTCGCTCTCCGGCAGCGCGGCGAGGGCGGCCCGCATGGCCGCCCCCGTCCCCGCGTCCTCGGCGGGATCGGGCGCCACGTGCTCGGCCAGCACCCCGGCCAGGCGCTCGCCGAGGGCCGCCCGCCGGCGAGAACCCCGGCGTTGGTTGGCCAGCACGCGGCGGGCCACCGCGTAGAGCCACAGTCCGGCCTCGGCGCCGTCGGGCACGTCGTCCAGCCGCCGCCAGGCCACCAGGAACGCCTCGGCCAGCACATCGGCGGCATCGGCGGGCTGGCTGGTCCGCCGCAGGGCGTAGCCCAGGATGCGACGCCCGTGCGCCGAGTACAGCGCCTCGAACCGGGCTCGGCGGCCATCGGCGGGGTCTCCCATCAGGGCCACCATGTCCGGACGGCCGCCGAGTGTTTCACCCCGCCGAGCCGCCGCCCGGGGATCAGGCTCGGCGGGACGCCAGCGCCGCGCCCTCGGCCAGCGACCGGAGCTTGGCCCAGGTGACGTCGGGGTCGATGGCCTGGGTGCCGACGTGCACGCTGAAGCCGCAGTCGACGCCCGCCATGACCCGGTCGCGCCCGACGAGGGCGGCGTAGCGCCCGATCCGCTGGGCGACGAGCTCGGGGTGCTCGACGTAGTTGGACTGGGGCTCGATCACACCGGGGCACAGGACCTTGTCCTCCGGCACCGGGGTGTCCTCGAACAGCTTCCACTCGTGCGCGTGGCGCGGGTTGGCCGCCTCGAACAGCACGGTCCGCGGCTTGGCCGACCAGACGAGGTCGACGATGGCGGACAGGTCGACGTCGTGGTGGTGGGGACCGGGGTAGTTGCCCCAGCACAGGTGCATGCGCAGCTGCTCGGCCGGGATGTTGCGCACGGCGTGGTTGAGGGCCTCGATGTTGAGGGCGGCCCGCCGGCGGAACGCGTCCATGTCGAGGCCCGCGTAGGCCGTGTGGCGGCCCATGGCCAGGTCGGGACAGTCGAGCTGCACGGTGGCGCCCGCGGCCGCGATCGCCTCGTACTCGAAGCGCATCGCCTCGGCGATGGCGAAGAGGTAGTCCTCGTCGGTGGCGTAGTGCTGGTTCTCGAAGAACAGCGAGACGACCCCGGGGGACGCCGCGCTCGTGAACGTGCCCGCCACGCCCGTGCCCGCCACGGCTTCGCCCAGCGTGGCCATGTCGACGACGATCGCCTCCCGGTCCCGGACCGCGATCTCCGAC
>DATBGF010000244.1:0-3771 GCA_036558145.1 Acidimicrobiales bacterium | reverse complement strand
CTCGGGGGCGATCCCGTCGAGCGCGCCGGTGTCGTCGTCGAGGACGTCGACGTCGGCCAGGTCGTCGAGGTCGTCCAGCGCATCGCCGACGGTCTCGCCCTCCTCGAACCGCTCGATCACGCGGGGATCCACGTAGGAGCCCCGGGCCACCGCCGGGGTGTTGCCCAGCTGCTCGGCGACGCGTCGCACGACGCGCACGACCGCCCGCCGGCGCTCCGCCTCGCCGGGCTCGCTGCCGTCCTCCCCGCCGGCGTCGGCCTCCTCGGCCGCCAGTGCCACCGCGGCCACGACGGTCGCCGCCCAGGTCCGGAAGTCCTTGGCGGAGAAGCCCGGGCCCAGGGCGTCCTGGAGGTACTCGTTGATGTCGGCCGAGCGCACGTCGATCCAGCGCCCCCGCTCCCCTTTGTAGGCCAGCAGCTCCGGTCCCCCGCCCCGGCGGCGCTTGAGCGCCCGCACGACCTCGGCCACCTCGGGGTCCCCGATGGTGACGATGCGGCGCTTGCCGCTCTTGGCGGGGTAGTCGAAGCGCAGCTCGTCGCCCACCGCCCGCACGTGGCCCTTGCGCACGGTCGCCAGGCCATAGCTGCCGTCCTCCACGTAGGCCTCGCCTCCGACCCGGAAGAGGCCGAGCTCCAGCAGCCGCACCGCGCAGGCCAGGACCCGCTCGCGTCCCATCCCCTCGGCCCCGAGGTCCCCGGCCAGGCGCTCGCGCAGCCGGGGCAGGGCGCGGGCCAGCTCCAGCATGCGCTCGTGCTTCTCACGGTCCCGCCGTGCCCGCCAGTCGTCGTGGTAGCGGTACTGGCGCCGGCCCTTGACGTCGGTACCGGTGGCCTGGATGTGGCCGCGGGCATCGGGACAGATCCACACGTCGGTCCACGCGGGCGGGATGACCAGGGCCTTGATCCGGTCGAGCAGCTCGGGATCGTCGATCCGCCGGCCGTCCTCGTCCCGGTAGCTGAACCCCGTGCCCGCCTTCCGGCGCGTGATGCCGGGACCGTCGCAGTCGACCTCCCGCAGCGCGGGCAAGCTGGTCAGACCGGCTCGCGCGTGAGCGGCCGGCGCATCCGCGCCAGCGCCGCACGCAGCAGGCGGGACACCTGCACCTGGCTGACGCCCACCTCGCCCGCGATCGCCGACTGCGTCATGCCGTCGATGAAGCGCATCTCCACGATGCGGCGGTCGCGCTCGGGCAGCGTGTCGAGCAGCCGGCCCACCGTCAGCCGGGCCTCGGCGGCGTCGTAGCCCTGGTCGAGGCGCCCGAAGCCGGGGCCCTCGGCCCGGTCGTCGTCGCCGGGCGGCGCCAGCGGCACGCCCCGGTAGGACGCCCGAACCTCGAGCGCTTCCAGGGCGTCCTCGACCGTCGCACCGGCGCGCTGCGCGATCTCCGGCACGGTGGGCGAGCGCATCAGCGTCTGGCTCAGCTCCTCCGCCACGCCGCTCACCGACTGGTAGAGCTCCTTCGCCCGCCGGGGCACGTGCACGGACCAGGTCTTGTCCCGGAAGTGGCGGCGCAGCTCGCCCATGACCGTGGGCATGGCGAAGGTGGTGAAGACCACGCCGAAGGTGGGATCGAAGCGCTCGACCGCCTTGAGCACGCCGACCGTGGCCACCTGGACCAGGTCGTCGAGCGGCTCGCCCTTGCGGGCGAAGCGCCGGGCGCAGTGCTGCGCCAGCCAGCGGTGGTCCTCGACCAGCTCGTTGCGGATGGCCCGATCGCCCGTCTCCCGGTACCGGACGAAGCGCTCGTCCAGCCGTCCGGGCTCGGGCACGACCTCCCGGCCCTGGTCACGGCGCCGCATCCGGATCGCGCGTCGCGCACGTTGTCTCTGTGCGCGATCGCGCGTGGACACGGGGTGCCTCCCGAGGAGCCGTGGGGCGGACGCCCGTCACTACCCACCAAAACGCGGCTCAATCGAAAAGTTTCGGATCAGGCCAGAGCCCGGGTGAGGGCGGTGGCGGCCACGGCCCCGCCCACCACCACCACGAACGGTGCCTTGCGCCACACCGCGAGTGCGGCCACGGCCAGGCCGACGGCCCGGGCGTCGAGGACCAGGCGGCGGTCCTCGGCGAACGTGTTCACCACCACCAGCGCGGGCAGCAGGGCCGCGGGCAGCAGCGCGGCCAGCCGGAGGAAGGGGCCTTCGACCGCCCGCGGGCCCAGGACCAGCAGGCCCAGGGCCTTGAGCGCGTAGGCCCCGACCCCCAGCGCCAGGATGGCCGCCCAGCTCATGGCACCGCCTCGCCGGCCGGGTCCGCCTCGGCCGCCGGCCGGGGAGCGAACAGGGCCGCGGGGACGACGCCGAGCGCGGCGGCGACGATCGGCACGCCGGCCGGGGTCAGGGGCACGAGCGCCAACGCGATGACGACGCCGCAGATGCCCGCCACCCGGCCCTGCCGGCTGCGCAGGTGGGGCATGGCCAGGGCCAGGTAGCCGGCGGGGAACGCGGCATCCAGCCCCCACACCTCGGGGTTGCCGATGGCGTCGCCGGCGACCGCCCCGACCAGGGTCCCGACGTTCCAGAACACGAACACGGCCACGCCGGTCAGCCAGAACGCCTCGGCGCGCGCTCGGCGCCCCTCCTGGGCGGTGGCCATGGCCGTGGACTCGTCGATCACCAGCTGGGCGGCCACCACCCGGCGGCGCAGCGGCGCCCCGGCGAACGTGGGCGCCATGGCCACGCCGTACGCGGCGTTGCGGGCCGCCAGCAGGAGCGCCGAGCCCAGCGCGGTCCCGAGCGATCCCCCGGTCGCCACCACCCCCACCACCGCGAACTGGCTCGCGCCGGTGAACACCAGCAGCGACATGGCGCACGCCTGGGCCACGGTGAGCCCCTCGGTCGTGGCCAGCACCCCGAAGGACACCCCGAACGCCCCGACCGCGGCGCCCAGCACGGCTGCGTTGCGGCGGACCTCCCGAGGCAGCGGCGCCTCGGCGGGCGGAGCGTCGACCATGGCCGCGCCAGCCTGCCCCACCTCCCCCCGCCCGGCGAACTGAGTTTGGCCTCGCCCCGCCCGCGGGCCGCAGGCGGCGTGTGCGAGTTCGGGGTCGGCGGGCGTGGCACGATGGCCGCCCGTGACCCACCTCCGCCACGACGTCACCCTCACCGCTCCGCCGCGGGAGTGGGCGGATGCGGTGCTCGATGCCGTCGTGGCCGAGATCGAGGCGGCTCGGTTCGACGACGAGCTGCGGCTGGCCGAGCCGGGCCTGGCGGCGGCCGACGTGCGCATCACCCAGGGCCCCCACCTCGCGCCCGGAGCCCGCTACAGCGCGGGGACCGACGGCGACGAGATCACCGTGCACGAGTGGAGCCCGCGGACGCGCATCGCCTTCTCCGTGGCGGACGAGCGTCCCACGGCGACGGCGTCGACCGCCGTCGAGGTCCTCCCCGGGGCCCGCTCCCGGATCGCCACCCTGTCCGGGCTGCTCCAGGTGGCCGGGCCGTTTCCCAAGCTGCGCCGCCTGAGCTGGGACGGCCGCGTCGACCTGGACCGCTGGTGGGCCGGCCAGCCCGCGGCGATCGAGGCCACCGTCGAGCACCGCTGGGCCCGGGCCAAGGTCACCGCGCAGGCGACCACGGTGGGCGAGCGCTGGACGGTGCGCTGCGAGGCCCAGGGGCGGGGCCGTTCCTGGGGCCGCCTGATGGCCGCGGTCGTCCTCCTCATCTGGCACGGGGCGCTGGTGCGCGAGTTCCGCAAGTCGCTCGACGAGGTCGCCAAGGGCTGGGACGAGACGCTGGCCCACTGGCAGGACGCCCCGCCCCACGACGCGGC
>DATBGF010000243.1:0-15819 GCA_036558145.1 Acidimicrobiales bacterium | reverse complement strand
CGAGGACCGGCACATGTACACGCACCCGCTGCCGTGGCTCCTGGCGGTGCTGGCGCTGGCCGCCGTGGTGCTGTGGCGCCGCGCCCGGCCCGCAGGCCCGCGGTTGGTGGTGAGCCTCGTCGTCGCCCTGAGCATCGGCATCCTGGCGGTGGCCCGCACGATCGGGCCCGCGTTCTACTACCGGCTGCGCTGGGTGTGGATCCCGCCCGCCGTCGCGTTCGTCGTCGTGGGCTGGGCCGCGTGGCTCCTGGTGGAGCGGCGCTGGCCCCAGCGCGGCGTGCGCCGGCTGACCACCGCGGCGGTCGTGGCCCTGGCCGCCCTGGCGGCGGTGAACGCCGTGACCGCCGTGACGACCCAGACGACCGCCGAGGCCGACGGGGACGTGGTGGCCAGGCTGCTCCCGCCCCTGCTCGACGACCTCGCCGGCCGGCACGGCACCGTGGTCATCGCCGACGCCTTCGGCACGGGGGCGTGGTACTCCCGGGGCATCGTCCTCGAGCTCGAGCGGCGGGGCATGGACGTCGAGGTGCCGCCGGTCGAGATCGAGCCGTACTCACCCCACCGGGTGTACCGCGGCGGCCCGCTCGCGGGCGTCTACGTCGTGACCCGCGACGGGTACATCCCGCACCTCGAGGACGACCCGAACATGCGGCTCGTGGCCCAGTGGTCATCGGTGACCCAGGGCGAGCTGGAGAAGGCGGCCCGCGATGCCGAAGAGCTCGACGCCGAACGGAGCGCCGGGCTGATCGACAACGAGACCTACTTCAACGAGTCCCCCGGCGGCGAGCTCTACGACAACGACCGGGCCACGTACTACGCCGTCGCCATCTTCGAGGTGCTCGACCCCGACCTCTCGGTGCCCGAGCCGTAGGCCACTCCACGCGCTGGCTACCGCGCGGTCATATACCCCTTGCTACCGCGCGGTAATTAGGCCAGGATGGCCTCCGGCACTCGGGGGGAAGCTGGTGGCCGACGTACAGATCGACGAGGGTGGATCTGGCGATCTGATCGCCGCGCCGGACCACGACGCCGCCCCCGCGGAGGACGCAGAGCCGGAAGCGGCAGACAGCCCGGACGAGCGACGCCTGTTCCGGCTCGTCCTGGCCCTGACCCTGCTGCCGCTGGCCGTGTCGGCGGTGGTGCTGTTCGTGGCCGTGCGCCCCGGCTACCTGCCGACGTCGGACTGGGCCCTCATCGAGATGCAGGTCCGCGACGTCGGCAAGCACGAGGTGCTCCACGGCCTGTACTCCCGGGAGGACTGGAGCCACCCGGGCCCGATGTTCGCCTACCTCGCGGCCCCGGTGTACCGGCTGCTCGGCAGCACCCCGGTGGCCGTCAACTTCGTCACGCTGATCATCAACGGCGCCGCCATCGCCGCCATGGCGTTCATCGCCCGGCGCCTCGGGGGCCGGGGTCCGATGCTGGCGACGCTGGTGGCGGCCGCCCTGCTCATGCGGACCCTGGGCGCCGAGACGGTGCGGGACCCGTGGAACGAGTACGTCACCGTCCTGCCCTTCGGCCTGATGATCTTCCTGACCTGGGCGATGCTCTGCCGGGAGACGTGGGCTCTGCCCGCGGGCGTGTTCGTGGCCAGCTTCCTGGCCCAGGCCCACGTGGGGTTCGTGCTGCTGGCCATGCCGCTGCTGCTGCTCGGGGCCGGCGGCCTCGTGCTGACGGCGTGGCACGCCGGGCCGCGCGGAGGAGCGGACCGGCGCGCCCTGCGGCGACCGGCACTGCTCAGCGCAGGGCTGCTGGCGTTCCTCTGGCTCCCGACCGCGTACGACGTCGTGGCCAACGGCCGTGGGTCCAACCCCGCCCGCATCGTGCGCTACTTCCGCCACGCGCAGGAGGCCACGCACTCGCTGGCCGACGGCTGGGGCGTCGTGACCGGCCAGTTCGCACTCCCGCCGGAGTGGGCCACCCGGGCGCTCGGCCCCCTGCCCCTCTCGGGCGACGACCGGCACCAGTACGTCCGCCCGACGCCGTGGCTCCTGGCCCTGCTGGCGGTGGGCGCCGTGGTGCTGTGGCGCCGCGCCCGGCCCAACGGCCCGCGGCTGGTGGTGCCGCTCGTCGTCACCCTGGCCGTCGGCATCGTGGCGGTGGTCCGCACGATCGGGCCGGCGTTCTACTACCGGCTGCACTGGGCGTGGATCCCGCCCGCCGTCGCCTTCGTGGTCGTGGGCTGGGCCGGATGGCTCCTGGTGGAGCGGCGCTGGCCCGAGCGCGGCGCCCGCGTGCTCACCGCTGCCGCGGTGGCCGTCCTGGTCGCTCTGGCTTCGGTCAACTCCGTCACCGCGATCACGACCGAGACCCACGCGGAGGCCGACGGCGGCGTGGTGGCGGCGCTGCTCCCACCGCTGCTCGACGACATCGCCGGCGAGGACGGCACGGTGCTGATCACCGACGCCTTCACCTCGGGCGCGTGGTACTCCCGCGGCATGGTGCTGGAGCTGGACCGGCAGGGCCTCGACGTGAAGGTGCCCGCCGCCGACGGGGTGCTGTTCGGGTCCCACCGGGTGTACCGCGGCGGGCCGCTGGCCGGCGAGTACGTCGTGACCCGCGACCAGTACATCGAGCGCCTGGCGAAGGACCCGAACCTGGAGCTCGTCGCCCAGTGGTCCCCGCTTCCCCCCGACGAGCTGGCCCGGATCTCGACGAAGATGAACGAGCTCGACGACGAGCTGCAGTCGGGCCAGATCGACATGGCGACGTACTTCTACGAGTATCCGCTGCACGGCCTGGAGACCCACAGCCGCGCGACCTACTACGCCGCCGCGGTCTTCCGGGTGCGGGACCCCGGGCTCACGCCCGCCGCCGCCCCGTAGGCGGGCGGCCGGGCTACTGCTGGTAGCGCTCCACCACCTCGGCGGGACGCACGATGGCCGTGTCCGGGTCGTCGCCGCTGTGGCGGCGGGCCCGGCGCTGGCGGAGCAGGTCCCAGCACTGGTCGAGGGCGACCTCCAGCGCCTGCAGGCGCTCGGCGGTGGCATCGTCGGGGCCCGAGGGACCGACCGTGCGCTCGAGCGTGTGCTCCTCCTCGACGAGTGCACCGATGCGCTGGATCACGTCTGCGTCGTCCATGGGACCCTCCGTCAGCAGGTCTGGCCCTCGGGCGGGATGCCCACCTGGAACCCGGTGGGCTCGGTGGTGGTCGTCGAGGGCGGCGGGGTGGTGGTGGCTGTGGTCGCCGCGGTCGTGCCCGACGTGTCGCCGGGCGCGGCCGGCGTGACCGACTCTAGGGGCGCCGGGTCCTCGTGCACGCTCGTGAAGTCGGTCCCGGCCACCAGCCGGACGTGGGCGGGCTCGAGGGTGGGATCCTCCCGCAGCTCGACCTGCACGGTGATGTGGCGGGCGAGCCGCTGGGCGTAGGCCTCTTCGCCGGGGGCGTGGAAGATGACGGTGTGGTCGTAGAGCTCCTCGGCGTCCTCGGGCGCCGCGACCTTGAAGCCGATCTGCTTGAGGGCGCCGCTGACGTCACCGGCCAGCGTCGGGTTCTGGCCCTGCGTGCCGTTCTGCACCGCCACGTCGATGACACCGGGCCGGACCTCGCCGAGCGCCAGTCCCCGGAACACGTTCAGGTACTGCTCGGCCGGGGCCTCGTCCAGCAGCAGCCGGTTGTGGTCGGGCGGGTACTCCTTCACCGGCAGCGGGTACGTCTCGAGGTTGTCGGAGTTGAAGTCCTCGAAGTGATGAGCCAGGTCGAGCAGGTTGCTGAGCGTGAGGTTGGCATCGAGGCGCACGTTGCTGACCCCGATGTTGACCAGGTCCGGCAGGCGCAACGGGTTGCTCTTGATCTCGCCGAGCGCCTTGGTCAGTGCCAGGCGGATGAAGATCTGCTGACGCTGGACCCGGCCCAGGTCGGCTTGGGGGTCGCTCTTCCAGCCGTCCTCGGTGAGCATCTCGAAGTGGCGGGACCGGGCGAACGCGAGCCCCTGGTCGCCGTCGAGGACCTGGCAGCCGAGGTCGTACTGGTACAGGCCCGACTGGCGGTCGCGCACCGCATAGGGGATGTAGATGGGGATGCCGCCGACGGCGTCGACGACCTGCTTGAAGCTCTCGAAGTTGACCTCGACGAAGTGGTTGATGTCGATGTCGAAGTTCTGGCGCAGCGTGTTGATCAGGTTCTGCTCGCCGCCCTCGGGCCGGTTGTAGGCGGAGTTGAGCATGCCGATCTTGCCGGTGTCGGCGATGGTCACCATCAGGTCACGGGGGAACGACGTGAGCGCCACCCGGTCCGACTCCGGGTCGATCCGCACGACCATCATCGTGTCGGTGTTGACGCTGCCCTGGCCCTCGCGGGTGTCGACCGCCACGATCAGGTAGTTCTCGGGCTCGCCCGGCGGTGCCGACTGAGTGTCGAGGTCCTTGACCCGGTCGATGCTCTCGAGCTTGACCAGCGCGTAGCCGGCCAGCGACGCGGCCGTGACGCACATGACGACGAGGACGCCCCCGAGCACCAGGAGCAGCCGCTGCGGACCGGACCGCCGGGGCTTGCGTCGCCGCCCGCCGGTCGGAGGGAGCCCGTCACCGCCGTACCCGTCCCCGCCACCGCGCAGCGCCTGGGTCGGGTCGATCGACCGGCCCGTTCCCCTGGGCGCGCCGTAGCCGTCGATGGTGGCCGTCCCGGGGGCACCGGCACCGGCCCCGGGCGTGCCGGCGGCGGCTCGACCGTGACCCGGCCCACGGGGTCCGCTGCGGCGAGCACCGCCTGGCGGGTTGCCCGACCCGGGTGGCCGCCCGTAGCTGTTGCCCGCGGTTGGTCCGCTGCGGCGAGCACCGCCGGATCCGGTGCCCGCGGCGGGTGCGCCGCGGCGAGCGCCGCCGGGCCCGTTGCCCGCCGGGGGTCCGCTGCGGCGAGCACCGCCGGACCCGTTGCCCGGACCGGGGCCCCGGCCGTAGCTGGCCCCCTGCCCGCGGGAGGCGCCCCCGGTCCCGGACGCGCCGCGCGGCGCCTGCGCGCCATAGCCGTCGGGGCCGCGCCCGGGGGCGGGCGACTCCCACGGCTGGTGACCCGGAGACGGTGACGCCGGCCTGCGTCTGTAGGGGGGCTCGGCCATCAGGCGCGCGTGTGCCAGGGACCAGACATTCCGGTAGAGGCTACCCAAGCCGGGGGGCACGGAGTCACGCGGCCAGTGGCGGTACGGCGCCCTGCGCGCAGTAGGTTGCCGGCATGACCGTGACCGACGACGCGGCCCCGGCCGCCAAGCCGGCCCGCTGGACGGCCCAGTGGAAGGAGCTCTACGACGAGGTCATCCAGTCGGGGCTGTGCACCGGCTGTGCGGGCTGCGTCATCGCCTGTCCCCACGACGTGATCGGCTACACCCACGAGCCGGGCGCCTACAAGCCGTTCCACCTTGAAGACGAGCTGGGGCCTGACAACTGCATCCACGGCGAGAAGGGCTGCACGTCGTGCACCCGGGCCTGTCCCCGGTTCCGGGGCTGGGAGCCCCAGGCCGACGAGCACCTCTTCGCCCGGGTGCGACAGCCCGACGAGGTGGCCGGCGTCGCCCAGGACATCCTGCTCGCCCGGGCCAGCGACGACATGGTCCACCGCATGGGCCAGGACGGCGGGCTGGTGTCGGCGCTGCTCATCTGGGCCATCGAGAACGACTACATCGACGCCGCCCTCGTCTCCTACCTGGAGGGCGACGGGCGCAGCTGGAAGGCCAAGCCCGGCGTCGCCGCCAGCAAGGACGAGATCCTCGCCGCGGCCGGCAGCCGCTACACGTACTCGGCCAACACCCTCGCCATCAACGAGGCGCTCGAGCGGGGCCACAACCGCCTGGCCCTCGTGGGGATGTCGTGCCAGTCGTCGGTGCCCCCGATCATGTGGAGCCGCAAGGCGGGCAAGATCGGCAAGCCGATCCTGTTCAACATCGGCCTGCTGTGCTCCAAGACGTTCGACGACTCGATCTTCGACGAGCTGTTCCTCACCAAGTACGGCCTGCCGATCGAGGACATCGTCAAGATGAACATCAAGGGCGTGTTCCAGATCTGGACCCGGGACGGCCACTACCACGAGATCCCGCTCAAGGAGTGTCACGCCTGGACGAGGGAGGGCTGCACCCACTGCCCCGACTTCGCGGCCGAGCATGCCGACATCTCCACCGGGGGCATCGGCAAGGACAACGACTGGACCCTGACCATCGTCCGCACCGACCTCGGCCGGGAGATCATGAACCGGATGATCGCCGACGGGTCGGTCATCGCCCGCCCCGGCGACGAGGATCCCGGCGCCATCGCGCTGATGAACAAGCTGGCGGCCAAGAGCCGTGAGCGCTGGCCGGGCACCGCGGTGCCCGAGCCGCGGGTCATGGCGTAGTCGTCTCCGAAGTGCACTCGGTGGCGATGTCGACCAGCTCCTGCGGGCGGGCGTTCTCGTCCTCGTTCAGCTGCTGGTCGATCTCGACGAAGCGGTCGAACGGCACGGTCGCCACGATCTTGTCGTAGATGCACTGGCAGACCGCCTGGCCGGGCTGGGCGGTCTCCGTGCAGGAGTTCATGAAGTTGGCCTCGATGTCGGCGTTGTAGCCACTGGCCTCCTCGGTGGTGGAGGTCGCCTCGCTCGTGGTCGTCCCCCCGCTGTCGTCGTCGCCACCCCCCTGGCCGAACAGCAGGATCAGGCCGATCAGGCCCACCACGGCCAGCACCCCGGCGGCGATCCAGAGGATGCGGTTGGTCCCCCCGCCGAGGCTCACGTTCCCGGGCTGGGCCGGCGGATGCCCGCCCGAGGACACGCCCCCGAGCGGCGACGCCCCGGCCCGGGGCGTACCCCCGAACGGCGTCGGCGTGGGCGTCGGCGTGGGCGTCGGCGGCCCGATCCGGGCTCCGGCGGCGTAGGCGCCACCGGCCCGCGAGGGTGCGTCCACAGGACCGGTCGCCCCACCGGGCGGGACCGGGGTCCGCAGGGTGGTGGGCCGCTGATCGGCCGACGGGGCCGGAGTCGAGGGAGGAACGGGCCGCGCCGCCTCCCCGTTCCCGGGCGTGCCCGCACCGGCGGGACCCGTGGGGCCGCCCGCAGCGCCCGCGCCAGCGGGACCGCTAGGGCTGGACGGCGGAGCCGGGCGGGCGGGGCCGCCAGGAGCGCCCGCGCCAGCGGGCCCGCCAGGTGCGCTCGGGCCACCGGGAGCACCGGGCTGCCCGAGGCTGCTCGGCGGAGCCGGGCGAGCCGCCTGGGCTGCGACGCCGGGCTGCCCGGGGCTGCTCGGCGGCGCCGGGCGAGCAGGACCGCCGGGAGCACCCGCGCCGGCAGGACCGCCAGGTGCGCTCGGGCCACCGGCGACACCGGGAGCACCGGCCGGGGCGCCCGCGCCGGCAGGACCGCCAGGTGCGCTCGGGCCGCCGGGGGTGCCGGGAGCACCTGCGCCGGCGGGGCCGCCGGGCGCGCGCGGGCCACCCGGGGTGCCGGGACGGCCGGGGTTGGTCGGTGGAGCGGGCCGGGCTGCTTGGGCGGCGACGCCGGGGGCCGCGGGTGACCCGGGTACGACAGGTGCGCCGGGCCTGGGCCCGCCGGGCGAGCCCGGACCGCCGGGGACGGCGGCTCCGGGGACGGGCACTGGGATCGGGCCGCCCGGAGGGGCGGGCCGGGCGGGAGCGCCACCGCCGGGGGAACCCGGGGAGCCGGGGGAACCCGGGGAGCCCGGGGAACCGGGAGGGCCACCAGGGGAGCCGGGCAGGCCGCCAGGGGCGCCTGGGCGTATAGGGGCGCCTGGGCGTCCCGGGGGGCCTCCTGGGTAGGTGGGCGGGGCGGGGCGGGGGTCGTTGGCGCGGCCGCGGACCCAGCCGGCGTCGGGGGTCACCGTGGGCGGCGGGGGGCGGTGGTCCGGGAGGACCGTCGTGACGGACTCCGGCGTGGCCGTGCCCCGCTCGGCGGCGACGGCGATGGCGGCGCCGAAGGCGATGGCGTCCTTGGGGTGGGCGTCGATGGCGATGGGGCGGCCCAGCTCGGCCCCCACCATCTGGGCGACGAGCGGGATGCGGGAGGAGCCGCCGACGAGCAGGACCGCGCTGATGTCCTCGGACGTGACGCCCGCGGTGCGGATGGCCCGGCGCAGGGCCACGATCGTCTCCGAGATCGCCGGGCGGATCATCGCCTCGAACTCGGCGCGGGTGAGCCTGACCTCGGTCTGCAGGCCGGGGAGCAGCACCGGGATCGAGACGTCGGTGTCCGACGACAGCGCCTCCTTGGCGTCGATGCACTCCTGGCGCAGCCGGGCCACCGCGGCCTGGGCGGTGGGCTCCTCGGGGTCGAGCCGCTCCAGTGCGTCGCCCACCGCGGTCCGCACGTGGGAGAACACGGCCTCGTCGAAGTCGATGCCGCCCAGGCGCTCGATGCCCTCGGGCGAGCCGATGATCTCGAAGCTGTCGTCGTCGGTGCGGCGCACGGCGGCGGCGTCGAAGGTGCCGCCGCCCAGGTCGTAGACCGCCACGACCGAGCCCGGCTCCAACCGGCGCTGCGAGGCGTAGAACGTGGCCGCGGCCACCGGCTCGGCGATCAGCAGCGCGGCGTCGAGGTCGACCTGGCGCACGGCCTGGGTGAGCAGGTCCAGCTTGTAGTGGCCCCAGTTGGCCGGATGGGTCAGGGCGATGGCCCGGGGGTTCTCGCCCTGCTGCTCGCACACCCGGTCGACGGACCAGCGCAGCACCCGGGCCATCAGCATCTCGGCCGCGTACGGCGTGCCGCCGAGGATGATGGGCGTGGGATCGCCGACGCGGCGCTTGAACTCGCGGGCCACCCGGCCCGGATCGGTCGTCGCCCGGCGGGTGGCGGCCTCGCCCACCAGGATCTCGCCGTCGTCGCGCAGGAACACGACAGACGGCACCGAGGCCGAGCGGTTGCCCAGGGTCAGCGCCTCCACGACCCCGCCGCGCTCTGCTGCCGCTGCGGTGTAGGTCGTGCCGAGGTCGATGCCGAGGTGGTATGCCATGCGTTGCTCCTCGGGCGCGGTCAGCTCCGCAGCCCTGGTGGTAGCCCGCGGGGCCTCCCGCCGCCGGTCGGGCCATGACGAAGGACGAAACTAGCCGCCCCCGGACCGCCTGCGCGACCGCACCCCCGGATCGGGCGGGCTAGCGGTCGAGGCCGGCCAGTGCCCGAGCCTGGACCAGCACGGCGTCGAACATCGGTTCGGTCAGGCGCCCGGTGAACGTGTTCTGCTGACTCACGTGGTAGCTGCAGACGATCGTTCGACCAAGCGCACCGACCTGCGCGCCGTGAGCGAACGGTGGCCGGGGCCGCACCCCGAGCAGCCCGCAGAGCACCTGATAGCCGAACTGCCCGAGGGCGACGAACACGCGCACCTCGGGCAACAGCGCCAGCTCGCGGTCCAGCCAGGGCCGGCAGCGGTCGCGCTCGGAGGGCGTCGGCTTGTTGGCCGGCGGCGCGCAGCGGACCGGTGCGGTGATCCACACCCCGCTCAGAGCCAGCCCGTCGTCCCGTGATACCGACGTCGGCTGGTTGGCGAGGCCGGTGCGCCACAGGGCGGCGTAGAGGAACTCCCCCGACCGGTCGCCGGTGAACATGCGCCCGGTGCGGTTGGCGCCGTGGGCCGCGGGAGCCAGGCCCACGATCACGATGCGGGCGCCGGGATCGCCGAAGCCCGGAACGGGCCGCGCCCAGTACTCCTCGTCCCGGAACGCCGCCCGGCGCTCCCGCCCGACCTGCTCGCGCCACGCCACCAGCCGGGGACAGGCGCGACACGCCGTGACCTCGGCCTCCAGGCGGGCCAGGGCCTCGGGAGCGGGGAGGGACGTCGGGTCTTCCACTGCGCCTGACGATAGGTTGAGCAGGCGATGCCCCGAGCCGAGCGCACCCCCTCGACGCGTCCCGACCGCAAGACCAGCGGCCGCCGGCGCGCGCCCAGTGCCACCGTGGTGCTGCTGATCCGGCACGGCACGACCGAGACGACCGGCAAGGAGCTGCCCGGCCGCGCCCCCGGGCTGCACCTGTCCGACACCGGGCGGCGCCAGGCCCAGGACGTGGCCGCCCGCATCTCCGCCATGGGCCAGCCGCCGCCGGACGACCTGCCCAAGGGCAACGGGCAGCGCCCGAAGCCGCCGAGCGTCGCCGCGGTCTACGCCTCCCCGCTGGAGCGGACGCGGGAGACCGCCGCGCCCATCGCCGAGGCCCTCGGCCTCGAGGTCGTGCCCGACGAGGGCCTCCTCGAGCTGGACATGGGCGAGTGGACCGGCATGGAGCTCAAGGCGGCCATGAAGCGCAAGGAGTGGGCGACCATCCAGCGCTACCCCAGCGGGTTCTCGTTCCCCGGCGGCGAGTCGTTCCTGGCCATGCAGACCCGCATGGTCTCGACGCTCGACCGGCTGCGGGCCGCGCACCCGGGCGAGACGATCGTGGCCGTGTCCCACGCCGATCCGATCCGGGCCGCGGTGGCGCACGCCATGGGCACCCACCTCGACCTGTTCCAGCGGGTCGTCGTCTCGCCCTGCTCGCTGACCGCCATCGCCTACGGCGACGGGGGCCCGATCGTGCTGAAGGTCAACGACACGGGCACGGGCGGTGCCCTGGTGGCGTCGTGACGATGGGCGAGTCCTACGACTTCCCGCGGGCGGAGGTGTTCTGGCCGGGCGCCGAGGGACCGCCCGGCAAGCGCGTGTTCTTCCTCGCCGGCGGGGACGAGGCCGGCCTGGTCTACCTGCGCTGCGAGAAGCAGCAGGTGGCGGCCCTGGGCGAGTACCTGCTGGCGCTGCTGGACGACCTGTCGCCCGACGTCGAGCCCATCGCGGGCCACGGCTCGGTCACGCCCCTGCCCTTCGCCTGGGACGTCGGGTCCATCGGGGTGAAGTACGACGAGCCCGAGGGTCGCATCGTGGTGGTCCTGGAGGAGCTCGTGGCCGAGGACGCCAAGCCCGCCACCGCCCGCTTCTGCTTCACGCTGCCCCAGGCCAAGGCGTTCGGCCGCTTCGCCCTCGACCTCGTTTCCAAGGGCCGGCCCGACTGCGGGTTCTGCGGGCTGCCGATGGATCCCGACGGCCACGCATGCCCGCGGATGAACTGAGCCCGCGGGCGGGCCTGGCCCCGCTCGACATCCTCCGCTCGGGCGAGGTGGAGGTGCTCGGGCGCATGCCCTGGAGCTCGAACGCCACGCTGCTGGTGGACGTGCGGGCCGACGGCGGCTGCCTGCGGGCGGTGTACAAGCCCCGGCGGGGCGAGCGGCCGCTGTGGGACTTCCCGGCCGGACTGGACCGGCGCGAGGTGGCGGCCTACGAGCTGTCCGCCTGGCTGGGCTGGGACATCGTGCCCGAGACCGTCCTGCGGGAGGACGACGACCTGCCCTTCGGGGCGGGATCGCTGCAGCGCTTCATGCCCTTCGACGTGGACGAGCACTACTTCACGCTGCTGGAGGACCCGGAGCGGCACGCCGTGCTGCGCACGATCTGCTGCTTCGACCTGCTGGCCAACAGCGCCGACCGCAAGGGCGGGCACTGCCTGGCGGGCGAGGACGGCCGGGTGTGGGCGGTGGACAACGGCCTCACGTTCCACTGGGAGACCAAGCTGCGCACCGTGATCTGGGACTTCGGCGGCGAGGCCATCGACGACCACCTGGTCGAGGGGGCCCGGCGCCTGCTGGACGAGGGCCCGCCCCCGGAGCTGGAGCGCCTGCTGGACGACGACGAGTGCGGCGCGCTGGTCGCCCGGGCCCGCCGGGTCACGGCCAAGCCGAAGTTCCCGGTCGACACGACCGGCCGGCGCTACCCCTGGCCCCTGGTCTGACCGGCCGACGCTCCCTGTCCACGTACTTCGCCGGCCGCGGCTCGCACCTGGCCTGAGGCGGCGGAGAACCGGCGGCGGAGCGGAGAACCGACGGCGACGCCGGTCAGTTGTCGTCGGGGTCGGGACCGCTGTCGGCGTCGACCTCGAGGTCGGCGTTCGCCTGGGACTCGAACGCCTCGATGTCCTCCTCCGTGATGGAGATGAGGTCGTCGGGCGGCGGGCGGAGGTAGGCGAACTCCTCGGGCTGGCGACGGTCCAGCCAGTCGTCGAACTGGGACGACGTGAGCGGCGGGCAGACCACGAAGCCCTGCGCCAGGTTGCAGCCGAGGGCGGTGAGCAGGTCCCAGCCCTCCCGGGATTCGACGCCCTCGGCCACCGTCACCAGGCCGAGGTCACGGCCCAGGGCCAGCACCGAGCGGGCGATGGCCCGGTCGGACTCGTCCACGGTCATGCGGGCGATGAACGACTTGTCGATCTTGATCTCGCCGATGGGCAGCCGGCGCAGGTGGGCCAGCGACGAGTAGCCGGTGCCGAAGTCGTCGCACGACAGGCGCACGCCCAGCTCGTTGAGGCCGTAGAGCACGTCGACCGAGCGGGTCGACTCGCTCATCACCATGCTCTCGGTCAGCTCCAGGGTGAGCGACGACGGAGGCACGCCCGCCTCCTCCAGGACCGCGGACACGTCGTCCACGAGGTGCAGGTCCAGGAGGTTGCGGGCCGACAGGTTGACCGCCACGGACAGGTCGAGGTTCATGTCCCGCCAGTGCCGGCACTGGGCCAGCGCCTTGCGCATCACGACCATGGTCAGGGCGCGGATGTCGCCGGTGTGCTCGGCGATGGTGATGAACTCGTCGGGCCGGACCCGGCCGAGGCGCATGTGATTCCAGCGCACGAGCGCCTCGGCGCCGCGCACGATGCCGGTGGCCAGCTCGACCTTGGGCTGGAAGCAGACGTCGAGCCCGTCGCCTTCCAGCGCCTCCCGCAGGTCGGCGGCCAGCGCCAGGCGCCGCGGCGTGGCGGGATCGTGGACCGGGTCGTACAGCTCCCAGCCGCTGCGGTGGCGCTGGGCGGTGTCGGCCGCGATGTGGGCCCGCTGGACCAGCGACGCGACGTCGATGGCCTGCTCCGGATAGACGGCGATGCCGATGTTGACGCCCAGCGCCAGCAGCACGCCCTCGGTCTGGAAGGGCGGGTCGAAGCCGGCGATGAGCAGGCGGGCGGCGCCGATGACCTCGTCGGCGTCGGCCACGCCGGGCATCACGATGGCGAACTGCTCGCCGCCCAGCCGGGCCAGCACGGCGGTCTCGGGCAGCAGGCCCTTGAGCCGGGCGCAGGCCTGGATGATCAGGCCGTCGGCGCTGCGGTGGCCGAAGGCGTCGACCACCTGGCTGAAGGAGTCGAGGTCCAGCACGATGAGCCCGACCCGGCCGCGGTTCTCGTAGGCCTCCTCCAGCGCCAGTGCGAGCTGCTCCATCAGCTTGGACCGGTTCGGCAGCCCGGTGAGCGGATCGTGCAGCGCCTGGTGGGCCCGCTCGGCCGCCTCGTGCTCGAGCCGCTGGAACAGCACGCCGTTCTCGATGGCGATGGACGCCTGGTCGGCCAGCGACCCCAGGAGCGAGGCGTGGCCGTCGCCGAACAGCGCGGCCGCCTTGCGCTTGGCCTGGGTCACGACCAGCGCCCCGACGACCGAGCGGTCGGTGCCCGTGATGGGCGCGGCCAGGGCGCCGATCGTGGTCATGGCCTTGAGCCACGGCGGGCAGTTCTGGCCCATGTTGACCCGGCACGGCACGCCGTCGGGCATGAGCGCCCGCACGTCGCCGATGTGGTCGGCCAGCGACACGTCGGTCTCCTGCGGCCCGGACAGGCCGAGGCCGATGCGCCGGGCCGGATCGTCCTCGCCCACCGGGCGCAGCAACAGGACGGCGTCGTCGGCCCGCAGCAGGCTCCGGGCGGCTTCCAGGACGGAGTTGGTGATCTCGGCCAGGTCGGTCGAGCGCACCACCGAGGAGACGAACTCGTAGTGGGTCTGGAGCCGGCGGTGCCGTTGCGCCAGGCCCGTGTAGATGCGGTTCGAGGCGTAGCAGGCCACGCCGACCGCGAAGAGCAGCAGGGCCACGTGGGGATGCTCCCAGAGGGTTGTCGCCAGGCCGATGCCGATGGCGGCGTTGAGGACGCCCGCCACCGCCTGCGAGCGGATGATCACCACCATGGCCCGCCCGCCGGGCCACTTGCGCCCGACGAGGGTCACGGCGATGGCGAGCGCTCCGGCCGCGGTGGCGTAGCTGGTGAACAGCCCGGCGAGGAGGGCGAACGCGCCCCGTACGCCCACCGGGTCGGCCTCGCCCAGCACGAGGCGGAAGACGATGATCGCCGTGATGGTCTGGGTGGCGTGGACGGAGACCTCGTAGAAGAACTCGCAGAAGCGCCGCTGGCGGGTGACGAGCAGGACGGCGACGACGCCGACCACGCGGGCCAGCACCATCTGGGAGGGGTCGCCGTAGACGAGGCCGACGGACAGCGGGACCATCGCCAGCATGTAGCCGTACAGCTCGCCCTGGCGGCGCTCGACCCAGACGCCGAACGCCTCGCTCGCCAGGAAGGCGAGACCCAGCCAGACCGCGCTGACGTGCAGGGGCGCGCCCGGGAGCGTCTGCTCCCCGACCAGCACCAGCCCGTACAGGACGGCCGAGATCGCCAGCAGCGCGATGCCGACCGCGAGCACGGTCCGATTCATCCGACGCGCATCATCCCCCGACAAGTTTCGCTACCCCTCCCCTTCCCCGAGAGAAGTCCGCCCGTGGCACCGTGCCGCACCGCCACGTAGCCGGTCAAGACTCCGCGTGTGCTTTTTCCCTGCTAGGACCCAGTGTTGGGGGATATCAGCACGCGTCGCGGTCAAGATGTCACGGAGACGTGACAACCGGGCCCAGCACACGGTCGAGATACGGGTTGGCGAAGCGGCCCTCGGGATCCAGCCGGGACCGCACCCGCTGGAAATCGTCCCACCGCGGATAGCGCGGCGCCAGTGTCTCCGAGCGTTGGAAGTGGAGCTTGCCCCAGTGGGGCCGGCCGTCGTAGCTGTCCATGATGCGCTCGACGCCCGAGAAGTAGGCGTCGTACGGCGTCCCCTTGTACACGTGCACGGCGATGTAGCCGGTCTCCCGGCCGTAGGCGGTCGATAGCGGGATGTCGTCGGGCGCCACCACCCGCACCTCGACCGGGAAGCTGATCTGCATGCCGATCTCGTCCACCAACCGGCGCACCCGGTTGAGCGCCTCGGGCAGGGCCTCGCGGGGGATGGCGTACTCCATCTCGTAGAAGCGCACGGTGCGGGGACTGGTGAACACCCGGTCGGACCGGTCCACGTAGTCGAGCTTGCCGGTGTTGGGGATGATCTTGGCCAGCCTCGGGATGAGCGACGGGCGCCAGCGGCCCACCCGGCACAGCACGCCGAAGGCGTAGTTGTTGAGCGCCATGTCGTCGACCCACTCCCGCACCTTGGGGCGCGGGCAGGCGGGCTCCCCGGTGCGCTGGTTGCGCTTGGTCAGCGCCCAGCGGGTGTGGGGCACCCAGTAGAACTCGTAGTGGTCGTTCTCGGCGACGAGGGTGTCGAGGTCGGCCAGCACCTCGTCCACCGGCACCGGCTCCTCCACCGCGTGCAGGCAGAACGACGGCACGCACTGCAGCGTGAGCGTCGACACCAGCCCGAGCGCCCCCAGCCCGGCGCGGGCGGCGGCGAACACGTCGGGGTTCTCGTCCCCGTGTTCGGGCGAGCTGGCCTCCACCACCGAGCCGTCGCCGGTGACCAGGCGCAGGCCCACGATCTGCGAGGACAGGTTGCGGAAGCGCAGTCCGGTCCCGTGGGTCGCGGTCTGCGTCGCACCCGAGATCGACTGGCGGTCGATGTCGCCCATGTTCTCCAGCGCCAGGCCGCGGGCTTCGAGCTCGTCCGAGAGCCGGTGCAGCGGGATGCCGGCCTCGACCGTGACCAGCCGGCGCTCGGCGTCGTGGCTCAGCACCCGCCCGTAGCCGGACAGGTCCACGAGCGTGCCGTCGGTGCACGCGATCGAGGTGAAGCTGTGGCCCGCCCC
>DATBGF010000242.1:0-5815 GCA_036558145.1 Acidimicrobiales bacterium | reverse complement strand
CGGCGGGCCGACACCGAGAAGCCCGACGAGTGGCGCATCGACCTCGATCCCATGCCCGACTGCCCGCCGGTCAGGGTGCGGCAGGTGGCCGGCGTCGTGCACGAGGTGCTGGACGAGCTGGGCGCCGTGGGCTGGCCCAAGTCCTCGGGCGGCAAGGGCCTGCACATCTACGTGCGCATCGAGCCGGAGCACGGCTTCAAGGACGTGCGACGCGGCGCGCTGGCCTTCGCCCGCGAGGTCGAGCGGCGGGCGCCGGACCTGGTGACCACCACATGGTGGCGCAAGGACCGGGACCCGGCCGCGCTGTTCGTCGACTACAACCAGAACGCCCGGGACCACACGATGGCCGCGGCGTACTCGGTCCGGGGCCGGCCCGAGGCCACCGTCTCGACCCCGATCACCTGGGACGAGATCGACGCGGTGGAGCCCGGCGACTTCACCATGGCGACCGTGCCGGCGCGATTCGCCGAGCTGGGCGACCTGCACGCGGGGATCGACGACGCGGTGTTCCGCATCGACGAGCTGCTCGACTGGGCGGCCCGCGACGAGGCGGCCGGGGCGGAGGACGCGGGCGTGCCCGACGAGGACGAAGCGGGCTAGGACGCCACCGCCAGGCGGACCTGGTCGCCGAATACCGCGGCGTAGCGAGCCTCCAGGTGGGCGCGGGCCGCGGTCACGACGCTGCGGGGCAGCTTGGCGAACGGCGTGACCGTCACGGTGGTGACGCCCTTGGCGGTGGACGGCTCCCAGGTGCCGGCGATGCGCCCGCCGACCAGCAGGACCGGCGATATCCAGCCCGCGGCGCGGGACACGGCGTCGACCTTGCCGGCCGGGATGATCTCGGCCCGGTGGCTGATGGGGGCGAGCACGTAGGGGTCGAACCCGGGCAGCAGCCACACGCCGCCGGCCGGGGCCGCCTCGGCCACCGCGGCCGCGCCCGCCGGGGTCAGCCATGCCTTCCGGCCCGCCATGTCCACCTCGACCAGGGCAGCCGCGTGTCGGGCCAGCAGGAGTCGGGCGGCCTTGGGCTGGACGCCCAGCCACCGGGCCAGGTCCTCCCGGGTGGCGGGGCCGTACGCGTCGAGGAAGCGGGCCAGCAGCGCGGCGACGGCCTCGTCCGGGTCGGGGGCCGGGCGGGCGGCGTCCTCCCCCAGCCAGCGGGCGGGATCGACGAAGGTGATGTTGCCGTCGCGGGGCGGTCCCTGGCACAGCAGGCCCTGGGCCGCGGCCGGCTTGAACACCGCGGTCCAGCCCGAGCGGAGCTGCTCGCTCAGGTGGGCGTGCCCGGTGAGCTCGGCCACCCGGTCCGCCAGCTCGTCACGGGTCAGGGGCCCGGCGGCCAGCGCCTCGGGGACCGCGGCCGTCACCGCGTCCAGCTCGGCCGCGGTCACGCCGTGGTACTTGACCCAGGCCGGGGTGATCCGCCACTCCCGGGTGCGCAGCAGCGCCACCCACTCCGCCCACTCGGCCGCGGGCAGCAGGTGGAGGGTCCCCCGCAGGGCCCAGGTCTTGACCAGCGCCCGGTCGGTCCACAGCAGCCGGTCCACGTCGATGCCGTCCGGCGAGCCGCACCGCACCGCCAGCACCTGGTGGGCGGACGAGGCCACCTGGGCCTGCACCCCGGCCAGCGCCGAGGCCACCTCGACCGGCGTGCCCGCGGGGGCGTCCAGCCGGTGGCGGGCGACCCGCCAGCCCAGGACCTGGTCCCAGCCGAGCGCGTCGCTCACGAGCCTGCGGGCAGCGGCACCACGGCGATGGCCTCCACCTCGACCAGGAACTCGGGATTGGCCAGGCCGGCCACCCAGGCCGCCGTGACCAGCGGCGGATCGCCGCGGTCGCCCCAGGCCCGCTGGAAGGCAGCGAACCCGGGTGTGATGTCGTGCCCGTCAACCACCAGGACCGTGAACTTCACGACGTGCTCCAACCGCGCGCCGGCCGCGGCCAGCGCCACCTGGATGTTGGCCATGACCTGGTCCGTCTGGGCACCGAGGTCGCCCACGCCCACCAGCTCGCCCTCGGCGGTGACCGCGTTCTGGCCGCCCACGTACACCGTGCGGACCGGCCCGGTGACGGTCACCACCTGGCTGAACGCCGGGCTCTGGAACAGGCCAGGCGGGTTGATGTGCTCGACGATCCCCTCGGGCGGAGTCATCCGCCCATCATGCCGGTTGGGCGCCGACCACCTCGTGCAGGGCCAGCCCGTTGTCGGCGGCCAGCATCTCGGCCGCCTTCTCCCCGATCATGATCGACGGGGCGTTGGTGTTCCCGCTGGTCACGTTGGGCATGATGCTGGCGTCCGCCACCCGCAGCCCGGCGACGCCGTTGACCCGCAGGCGCTCGTCCACCACGTCGCCCATCCGGCACGTCGAGGTCAGGTGGTACACGGTGAACGAGTAGTGGCGGGCCATGTCCTCCAGCAGGGCGTCGCTGGGGACGTCGCCGGTCTTGTAGCCGTGCTTCTCCGCCAGCGCCGGCGGCGCCAGCCACTCGCCGAGCCCCTCACCGGGCCAGTGGTCCACGATGTCGAGCGTCTTGCGCAGCACCGAGATCATGACGTCCATGTCGTAGGCGTCGCCGTAGTAGTTCATGCGGATGTCCGGCGATGTCGCCGGGTCGGCGCTGGTGAGCACGATCTCGCCCTCGCTGTGGGGCTGGACCGGGTTGGCCAGGACGATCACCGACTCGGCGTCGGGGGCCAGGCGCACCGCGGGATCGTCGAAGTAGGTGGCGGGATCGACCTTCAGGCACGTGCGCCAGATGGCGTCGTTGTAGCCGCAGATGAAGAAGCCGATCTGGGCGTCGTGGGTGTGGTCGTCGCCCAGGCCCGTGGAGTACCAGGCGCAGGCCTCGTACAGCGACGACGAGACCAGGCCGTGCCCGGTCGTGGCCCACTCGGTGATCCGGCGCTCCGCCTCCATCTTCACGGCGGCCAGCTCCTCCGGCAGGTTCACGTCGTCGGCCGGGTCTTCGGGCAGCGGTCCCGCGGGCGCCCGCAGGGCGTCGGGGCCCATGGACAGGCCCATCTGGGTCATCGAGATGCCGGTGCCCGGGGCCGTGTAGACGAGGCCGACCTGGAGGTGGTCCTTGAGGTGCTTGCCCACGTCGGGGGCGTCGAGGAGGCAGTCCACGCCTGCGGCCTCCAGCTCGGCCCGGGGCCCCACGCCCGACAGCATGAGGATCTGGGGCGAGCCCACGGCGCCCGCGCTGAGCACGATCTCCCTGGTGGCGGTGGCCACGTCGGTCCCGCCGTCCTCGGTGCGGTACTCGACCCCGGTGGCCCGCAGCGCACCTGGCTCGCCCTCGAGGATCACCCGGCTCACCTGGGCGTTGGTGATGACGTCCAGGTTCGGGCGCTGCTCGACCTCGCCCTCCAGGAAGGCGTGGTAGGTGCTGGACCGCTTGCCGTCGCGCGTCGTGGTCTGGAGCAGGGACACGAGCCCGGCGGGGCCCCCGCGGTCGCGGCCGTTGTAGTCCCCGATCGGGATGCCGGCCGCGGCGGAGGCGTCGACGAAGGCCTGGGCGCCGGCCAGCACGGGGGCCCGCACCGACACGCCGAGCGGCCCCTCGGTGTTGTGGGCGTCGGCGTCGACCACGATGTCGCCACTGGGGGCGAGGCCCTCGCTCTTGCGGAAGTAGGGCAGCACGTCGTCGTAGCTCCACCCGGCGGCGCCACCCGCGGCCCACGAGTCGAAGTCGCCGGGATGGCCCCGCACGTAGGCCATGTAGTTGATGCCGGACGAGCCGCCGAGCATCTTGCCCCGGGGCACCATCATGCGGCCGTCCTCGAGGCCGAGGCCGCAGCCCCCGGCGTCGGCGGTGTACATCCAGTCGGTCACCGGGTTCTGCTGCAACGCCGGGCACCCCGCCGGCATCGACTCCACCGGCGGTGGCGCGCCTCCCGCCTCCACCAGGGCGACCCGACAGGTCGGGTCCTCCGACAAGCGGGCAGCGACGACCGCACCGGCCGACCCGCCCCCGACGACCACGAAATCGTACGGCCCGGGCATGGCGCTAAACGTAGCTGTCAGGTTTCGGCGTTGACGGCCGAAACGAGGTCGAGCAGCCGGCCGAGCTGGTCGAGCCGGGCGTCGAGGCCGTCGCCCGACAGGCCGGCCCGCAGGGTGGTGATGCCCGCGTCGCGGTAGAGCCGCAGGCGGCCCCGCACCATGTCCTCGCTGCCGACCAGGTTCGTCCCGAGGCCGATGGCGGTCGGGACCCGGCGCCGGGCCGCGTCCCGGTCCCCGGCCAGCCACAGGCGCTGGACCTCGCGGACGTCCTCCCCGTAGCCCTGGCGGGCGAAGGCGTCGTTGTAGAAGTTGCGGGTCGGCGAGCCCATGGCGCCGAACGTGAAGGCGTAGCCCTCGGCGTGGCGCCGCCCGGCCTCCTCCACGTCGTCGGTGAGCTCGACGCCCACGCTCACGGTCAGGTCGAGCGCCGCCAGGTCCCGGCCCGCGGCGGCCGCACCCTTCCGGATCGGGTCGAGGAACACGTCCGCGGTCTCGGGGAGGAACGACGTGCCGATCCAGCCGTCGGCCAGCTCGCCGGTGAGCCGCAGGTTGGCCGGGCCGAGCGAGGCCACGTAGATGGGCACCGCCGCCGGCGGGGCCTGCGTGCGCAGGCTGCGGCCCTCGCCCCCGGGCAGGGGCAGCGTGTACAGCTCGCCCTGGTAGTCCAGCCGGTCGCCGGCGGTGATGTGGCGGACGATCTCGATCGTCTCCCGGGTGCGCCGCACCGGCCGGTCGAAGCGCACGCCGTGCCAGCCCTCCATGACCTGGGGACCGCTGGTGCCGATCCCCAGCACGAACCGGCCCCCGGACAGGGCCTGGAGCGTCATGGCCGACATGGCCAGCATGGCCGGGGTGCGGGCCCCGAGCTGGACGATCCCCGTGCCCAGCCGGATGGTGGACGTGGCCGCGGCCAGGAACCCGAGCGGGGTCAGGGCGTCGAAGGCCCAGAACTCGGGCACCCACACCGAGTCGGCCCCCAGGCGCTCGGCCTCCCGCACCAGGTCGAGGCCGGCGGGGCCGACGGGCAGGGCGCTGATGCCCACGCGCAGGGTCATGGGGCCGACTCGGCCAGGTCCTTGATCCCGGCCAGGGTCGCCGCCATGTTGGCCCGGTGCTCGTCGAGGCGGCGGGCGACGATCCGCTCCTCCTTGTCGGGCATGGCCTCGATGGCGGGCGTGAGGCCCGAGGGCGCGGGCCCCATCCGCATCCACTGCCGCAGGCGGGTGCCGCCGCCGGCCAGCGGGTCGAGGTCGAAGCGCCATTGGGCCGACGGGTGGTCCGGGTCCCCCACCGCCCAGGCGAACGACCGCGGTGCCGAGCACTCGGTCACCACACACGTCGTCTCCCAGGTCCCCGCGGCCGGGTGCCGGCTCTGCCCGACGAAGCGGGCGGCGAGCGCGGGCCCGCCGTCCAGCCAGCGGGCGCTCTGCAGCTCGGAGGAGAACCGGGCGGGCAGCTCGATGTCGGTGACCAGGGCCCACACCCGCTCGACCGGAGCGTCCACCTCCACCTCGACCTCGGCGGTCGGCCCGTCCGCGTACCTCACGCCGTCGCCCCGGGCCCCGGGCGGGCGCTGACCTGGCGCACGTGGAGCGGCTCCTGGCACTGGCTGCAGACCACGACGGCGTGCATGTCGTGGTCGCACGGGGTGTGGTGGAGGATCAGCGGCGTCCCCTCCGGCCCGGTCAGCCAGCGCTCGCCCCACGCCGCCATGGCGGCCAGGACCGGGTACACGTCGCGGCCCTTGTCGGTGAGGCGGTACTCGTGGCGGACCGGCCGCTGCTGGTACTCGACCCGGCGCAGCATCC
>DATBGF010000241.1:0-3560 GCA_036558145.1 Acidimicrobiales bacterium | reverse complement strand
CATCGTGGCCAACTCCGAGACCGGCGCCCGCTTCGGCCTGGGCCTGGCCTGGGCCGTCGTGGTCGGCGTGATCGGGATCTGCGTCTTCGCCGAGATGGCCGGGCGGGTCGCGGCCGTGTCGGGCCGGCCCGTGTTCGACCTGGTGCGGGAGCGGCTCGGCGCCAAGGTCGGGCTGGTCAACCTGCTGGCCTCGTTCTTCATCACCTTCCTCACGCTCATCGCCGAGATCGGCGGCATCTCGCTGGCCCTGGAGCTGGCCACCGACGTCAACTACCTGCTGTGGATCCCGGTCGCCGGGCTCGCCGTGTGGCTGGTGATCTGGCGGGTCCGCTTCGAGTCCATGGAGCGGATCTTCGGGCTGATGGGCCTGGTCCTGGTGGTGCTGGCCGTGGCGCTGTGGCGCCTGGGCCCGGACTGGGGCGACCTCGCCCACCAGGCCACCCACCCGTCGATCAGCCCGGGCGAGGGCCGGCCGACCTACGCCTTCTGGGCGATCGCCCTGTTCGGGGCGGCGATGACGCCCTACGAGGTGTTCTTCTTCTCCTCGGGGGCGGTCGAGGAGGGCTGGGACCGCCGTGACCTGATGCTCAACAAGGCGAACGTGTTCATCGGGTTCCCGCTGGGCGGGCTGCTCTCGCTGTCGCTCATGGGCCTCACGGCCGTGGTCTTCCAGCCCGCGGCGATCTCGGTGGGATCGCTGTCGCAGTCGGCCCTGCCCGTCAGCGTGGCCGTGGGCAAGCTGGGTTTGGCGCTGGTCATCGTCGGGTTCTTCGCCGCCACGTTCGGCGCGGCGCTCGAGACCGGTCTGTCCTGCGGCTACACGATCTCGCAGTACTTCGGCTGGCGCTGGGGCAAGCGCGAGCGGCCCCGGGACGCGGCCCGCTTCCACCTGCTGGTGCTGCTGTCGCTGGGAGTCGCGGTGGGCATCGGGCTGACCGCGGTCGATCCGATCAAGGTCACCGAGTACTCGATCGTGCTGTCCGCCGCCGCCCTGCCGCTCACCTACCTGCCGATCCTGCTGGTGGCCAACGATCGGGACTACATGGGCGACCGGGTCAACCGCCGGCTGTCGAACCTGTTGGGATCGGTGTTCCTCGTGATCCTCGTCGTGGTGGCCTTGGCCACCATCCCGCTCATGATCGTCACGAAGGCCGGCTCGTGAGCGCCCCGTCACCCCCGCCCGGCCGCGAGCTGCTGCTGGCCCTGCAGTTGCTCGACCGCCAGATCGTCGACCGCGACGGCCGGCTGGCCGGCAAGGTCGACGACCTGGAGATCTCCGTGCCCGACGGCGGGGGGCCGCCGGTGGTGACCGCCATCCTCACCGGGCGGGGCGCGCTGGCGGACCGCCTCGGCGGGCGGCTGGGACGCTTCGCCTCGGCGCTGTCCCGGCGTCTCGTCGCCGGGGACCGGGACCGGCCGGGCCGGGTGCCCGTGTCCCGGATCGCCGACATCGGCAACCACGTCACCGTCGCGCTCGACGCCGAGGAGCTGCCCACGTTCGCGGTGGAGGCGGCGGTGCGCCACGGGATCGTCGAGCACATCCCCGGCTCGGGGGTGAAGGGCGCATGAGCGCCGTCCCGGGTGTCCTGCGCCTGAGCGACCTGCTCGGCGCCGAGGTCTGCGGCGAGGACGGGCGTCACGTGGGCGTCGTCCACGACGTGGTCGCCGTGCAGGCGGGACCGGTCACGGCCGGCTTCGACGCCGCCATCGAGCTGCGGGCGCTGATGGTGGGGCACCGTGGCATCCGGGCCCGGTTGGGGCTGAGCCCGGCCCACGTGCGCGGGCCGTGGCTCGTGCGCCTGCTGGCCATGCCCGGCCGGCGGACCGATGAGATCCCGTGGACCGCCGTCACCAGCGTGGCGCCCGGCCGGATCGTCGTCGGCCCGATATCGCGTTGACGTACACCACCGATGCGCTACAGTGCGCCACGTCGTACCGCGAAATACTTTGAAGAGGTAAGAATGCCTAGGATTCTGGTCGAAATGCCCAGACGCGTGTGGCCTGTGGCCGGCGCCCGCACAGTGCGTTTCCCCTGGTCGCCGGCCCAGACAGCGCTCACCGCCCTGAGCGACGCCCGCTCGACGCTGTCCGCCACGCTGGACACGCGCGCCTGGGACGCACTGCTGGCGACCGGCTGGGAGGGCGCGTACCGCGACGAGTTCGACGACGCCTACGCCCGCCTGTGCGCCGCGGCCGGCGAGCTGGTGGAGCGGGCGGGTGCCCGCGCCGATGCGGTGATCGACGCCGCGGGCGACGCCAACCGCGACCAGGTCCGCGAGAACGAGCACGCGGCCGGCCTGTCGGGTGTCGCCGCCGGTCCCGGGTGATGGCTCGGGGCATCAGCAGCGCCGACCCCGACGACCTGGCGCTGTACTCACAGCGCGGCCTCGAGCTCGACGCCGCCCTCCAGGTCCGGGCCGACACGCTGGCCACGGCGGCCGGCGACCTGGCCCGCTCGGGCGAGTCGGTCGCCGGGCTCAGCGGCTACGCCGAGTCGCTCACCGATCTGGTGCTCGACTGGATCCACCTCGACCAGTTCGCAGGCCGTGTCGCCGACGGCTTCCTGGCGTGCGCGGCCTCCGTCGGCTGCGACGGCACCGCGCTCCTCACCGTCACCGACGCCGACCTGGCCCGGTTCACCCACGCCGGCTACGCGGACCGCGACACCGCCATCGCCTCGGCCCGGAGCGTGGCGTCTGATGTGCAGGCCCTCCTGGACGACCCCGGTGCCAGTGCTGCCGACATCGAGGCCGTCCTGGCCCGCACCGACCGCGGCCGGTACGACCCGGCGTTCGCGGTGACCTTCAGCGAGCGGATCGGGGTCGACGGCTACGTCGGCCTGGTCGGCCGCATCCGCCAGGCCGTGCTGCCCCACGGCGGCGACGACGAGGCCCTCGCCGCGGTCGGTGTCCTGGGCACGATCCTCACGACCGCCCTCGCCACCGCCATCCCTCCGGGCACGCCGCCGTCCCCCGGCGTCCCCCACGCGGTCGCGATCGACGCCGCCTTCGTCCGCGACCTGGTCTCGGGCTACGACACCGGCAACCTCCAGACCGAGCCCGAAGCGACCGACCTCAGCGTGCTACTGAGCATGACCGACCCGCCCACGTCCATCGCGGTCGACATCGCCAACGCCCGCCTGTCACCGATCCTCTACGTCGCGACGCTGACCGACACCCCGCTCGACTCCAACGACCCGGCCTGGCTCGGCCACTCCGGCGTGGTCACCAACTACGCCACGATGCTGGCCCGCAACCCCGACGCCTGCGCCAAGTGGCTGGTCGCCCACCCCGACGACGTCGACGGCGCCACCAACATGAGCCTGGTCCTCCACCAGCACGCCGACCGCTACCTCGACGACGGCCGCTCCTTCGCCACGGTGGTCGAGAACGCAGTCGCCCACCCCAACATCTACCTCCGCCACGACAGCCTCAACGCCGCCATCACGGCCCTGGCCGGCCCCGACCGCATCCTCGACAACCCCTACATGCCCGCCGCCCTCGCCCAAGGCGCCGCCGCCGACATGGCCCACCTCGACCACCTCACCAACCAAGGCTGGC
>DATBGF010000240.1:0-2066 GCA_036558145.1 Acidimicrobiales bacterium | reverse complement strand
ACCATGACGCTGCGGGCCAGGTCGACGCCGAAGCGCTCGGCGCCCTGGAGCAGCAGGCCCGGCTTCGGCTTGCGGCAGTCGCAGCCGTCGGCGTCGTCGTGCGGGCAGACGAGGACGGCGTCCAGGCCCAGCTCGGTGATCAGGTGCTGGTTGATGGCGTCGACCTCGTCCCAGGTGGCCTTGCCGCGGGCGATGTCCGGCTGGTTGCTGACGACCAGCATTGCCACGCCGGCGTCCCGGAGAGAGTTACACGCGGCCCGCACGCCGGGGCGGATGACGACCTCGGCCACCGACGTGGGCGGCCGCGGCTTGCCGTCGCGCACGACGGACTCGTTGAGCACGCCGTCCCGGTCGAGGAACGCGGCGACCCTGCCGGTAGCCGGCCCGGAGCCCATGCTCAGAGCAACCCCGCAGCCTCGTCGCGGGCCAGGGCCCGCATGGCGTTGGACAGGGCCGCGCCCGACCCCGCGCTCTGGGTCCAGCCCAGCGAGCGGATGCGGTCGGTGTTCAGGCGCACGATGGGGACGTCGCCCTTCCAGCCCCGGCTGCCGCCCGAGTACTCGAACGCGACCTCAGCGGGATCGAGGCCCAGCACGTCGAGCGCCAGGTGCGCGATCTCGGTCACGGTGATGTAGTCGCCGGTCGCCACGTTGTAGGCCCGGAACGGCTCGGTGGTCCGGCGGTGGGCGGTCAGCACGGCCGACACCACGTCGCCCACGTCGATGTAGGACTTGGACTGGCTGCCGTCGCCCAGGATGGACAGGCACGTCGGGTCCTTGAGCAGGCGCCGGACGAAGTCGAAGCCCACGCCGTGGGTCTGGCGGGCGCCGACCACGTTGCCGAAGCGGAAGGCGCAGCCCGACAGGTCGAACATGGCCACGTACGAGCTGATCAGCGCCTCGCCCGCCAGCTTGCTGGCCCCGTAGGTGGACCCGGGGATCAGCGGGCCGTGGTCCTCCTGGGCCTCGGTGTGGCCCAGGTCGCCGTAGACCCCGCTGCCCGACGCGTACAGGATGCGCTGGGCCGAGGTGGTGCGCATGGCCTCGACCACGTTGTTGGTGAGCGCCGTGCCCTGGTCGAAGTCGATGGCCGGGTTGGTGACGGCCGCCGCGATGTCGGGGTTCGAGGCCAGGTGGATGACCACGTCGTGGCCGTCCATGGCCGAGCGCATCCGGTCCAGGTCGCCGACCTCGCCCTCCACCGCGGTGAAGCGGGGGTCGTTGTCGTGCTGCGCGTGGTGCCAGTGCCGGCCGGAGGAGTAGTTGTCGTAGATCGTGACCGCGGTGACCTCGGGATCGCCCAGGAGCCGGTCCACGAAGTGGCTGCCGATGAACCCGGCGCCGCCGACGATGAAGAACCGCTCGCTCATGCCGGCGCCCCCGTGTCGCCCGCGACGGCTTCCCACTTCGTGGCGGACCGGGCCAGCGCCGGGTGGCTCACCAGCAGGTGCCACATCACTGCGCACAGGCCCTCGGTGTGGGGCGTGATCCGCTCCGCCACCAACGGCGGGATCACGATGCAGGACGTGGCCGACGCCGCGGTGTAGCCGCCGTCGCGCCCCACGATCCCGTGGACGCCGGCGCCCACCTTCTGGGCCAGCTCGATGGCCCGCACCAGGTTGGGCGAGACGTTGCGCTCCAGGTCGCCGCCGCCGACGGAGAACACCAGCAGGGCGTCGTCCGGTCCCAGGCGCGAGCCCTCCAGCCAGGCCGAGAACACCGTGTCCCAGCCCTCGTCGTTGGTGCGGGCGGTGAGCTCGGACACGTTGTCGGTGGGCGCGTAGGCCTCGAAGCCGCACAGCTTGCGGAAGTCGTTGACCGCATGGCCGGCATGGCCGGCGGACCCGCCCACGCCGAGGATGAACAGCCGGCCGCCCCGGGCCCGGACCGCGGCGAGGTCGGTGGCGACAGCCTCGACGCTGGCGGGGTCGAGGGCGTCGAGGATGCGCCGGGTCTCGTCGAGGAAGTCCTCGGTGAAGCTGGTCATGACTCTCCGTGGGGAGTGGCCTGCACACGGCAGGCCGCGAACGTGTTGAGGCCGAACTTGTGCTTGGACACGCGGATGTC
>DATBGF010000239.1:0-4814 GCA_036558145.1 Acidimicrobiales bacterium | reverse complement strand
CGGGCCGGCTGGAGGAAGCGGCAGTGGTGGGAGTGGCGGCACAGGCGACCTCGACCCGACCCGTGGGCGTGGGGGGTCGCCGGGGCGAGCCCCCACGGAGCCGGACGACGAGGCGATCGACCCGGCCGAGCTGCGTGACGCAGACGACGTGGCGACCAACGGAGTAGACCTGCTGATCAGGCACTTCGGCGGCGGGCAACTGGTGGAGGAGGAGCCATGACCGACACCGGCGACACCGGAGACAAGGGCGACACGAGGGACCAGGGCGAGCAGCCGGAGCTCCACGGAGGCGAGATGGGCGACCTCGGTGGCCTGCTCGAACAGGCCCAGCAGGCCCTCTCGGCCCACGCCCAGGCGGCCGAGCAGGTCGTCACCGGGACGGCCGGCGGCGGTGTCGTCACCGTGGAGATGAGCGGAGCCGGCGAGGTCCGCTCCGTCACCTTGGCGCCCGAGGTGGTCGATCCCGCCGACATCGACATGCTCCAGGACCTGATCGTCGCCGCCCTCCACGACGCCGCCCACCAGGTGACCGAGCTCCAGCGCAAGGCGCTCGGGTCGCTCGGCGGGCTGGGCGACATGCTCGGCGGGATGACGGGCCGGCCGGCGCCGGACGAAGGCTAAGGCACCGGTCCCGGGTGGCGGTCTACGCCGGTCCGGTCCAGGACCTCATCGACGAGCTCGGCCGGCTCCCTGGCGTCGGGCCCAAGTCCGCCCAGCGCATCGCGTTCCACCTGCTCAAGCTGGACAAGCAGGACGCGCTCCGCCTGGCCACGGCCATCGCCGAGGTCAAGGACAAGGTGTCGTTCTGCCGGACGTGCTTCAACGTGGCCGAGGGCGAGCAGTGCGGCATCTGCGCCGACCCGCGCCGCGATTCCACCGTGGTGTGCGTCGTCGAGGAGCCTCGCGACCTCGTCGCCGTGGAGAAGACCGGCGAGTTCTCGGGCCGCTACCACGTCCTGCAGGGCGCCATCAGCCCCATCGAGGGCATCGGACCGGACCAGCTGCGGGTGCGCGAACTGCTCGACCGCATCGGCCGGGAGGGGGTCGCCGAGGTCATCCTCTGCACCAACCCCAACCTCGAGGGCGAGACCACCGCCATGTACCTCGGGCGGCTGCTCAAGCCGCTGGGCCTGCGGGTGACCCGCATCGCCAGCGGGCTCCCGGTGGGCGGCGACCTCGAGTACGCCGACGAGCTCACGCTCGGGCGGGCACTCGAAGGTCGGCGCGAGGTCGAGGGCTAAAACGACGACGTCCCCAGGTGCGCCGGCCCGACGGTCGAGGCGGGCGGACGGGACCGACCCCCGGACCAGCGCACCTGGGAACGCCAACGAAGAGTGGGCCACCACTCGAGCCCGTTTCCCAGCAACCCCCTCAAGAGGTTGCGCTGACGTTACACCTGTAACCAGTGCTCCGCCAATAGTCGCTTTAAGCGTTCAAGTCCGCGCGGAGAGTGGTATCACCGACGGTGCCGCGGGTGTCACGAAGCAAGGTGGGTTCGCAGGGCGGCGAGCATCTCGGCCCGGGTCGAGGCGCCCATCTTCTGGCGGATCTTGGCCACGTGGTGCTCGACGGTCTTGGGCGAGATGTAGAGCTGGGCGCCGATCTCCTTGTGGGTGAGCCCGTCCACGATGTACTGGGCCACCATCTGCTCGCGTTCGGACAGGACGCTCACGCCGCTCGGAGCGTCGCCCGGTTCGGAGGCGGGCAGCGCGGCCTTCAGGTCGCGAGCCTGCTCCAGCAGCGCCCGCGTCACCGACGGGTCGGCGGACCGGATCGCGGCCTGGCCCGTGAGCCGGGACGCCTCCCACGTCAGTCCCAGGACCTGCAGCCCGCGGGCGGCGGACGCCACCGCGCTCGGCTCGGCCGTGCCGCTCAGGATCGCCACCCACGTGCGGGCGGCCTCCGCCAGCGCGCCGAGGCGCGGGTGGACCGGCTTGGTCGCTTCCACCTCCGCCGCCCGGCGCACCGTGGCCTCGCGGTCGTCGGTGGCCAGCGCCACCTGCAGGCCGATCCACCGCAGCGGGAGCAGCCACAGCGGGGGCTCGCCGAGGGCCCGCACCACGTCGCCCAGCTCGCGGGCCTTGGGTGCCACCCGGTCCCACAGCCCGAGGCGGGCGGCGCCGATGGCCAGCTCGCCCACGACCTCCAGGGAGAACAGGTCGGCCGGGTGGCGCAGCAGCACGCCTTCGGCCCGCGTCCAGGCGTCGCCCAGCCGGGCCAGGTCGCCGGAGCGGCGGGCCAGCCCGGCCTCGATGGCCGACGCCAGCAGGATCTCGCGGGGCGCCAGCGTCGCCCCGGCCACCTCGTCGAGCGAGGCCTGGGCCACGGTCCAGCGACCGCTGCGCACCGCGACCCACCCCAGGCCGAGCCGGTGGTGGTGCCGCAGGGAGGCGCCGCCGACGTCGTGGTCCCGGGCCCGGGTGAGCAGGTGCTCGGCCGTGGCCAGCTCGCACAGGGCCAGCGCCACAGTGGCCCCCACGGCGTGCGGCGACGTCGGCAGGACCAGCGTGGTGTGCGCCGACTCCAGCAGCTCGGCCGCTTCCAGCGCGGCGACCAGCGGCGGCGTGCCCCGGCCGGACGCGGCCGTGATCAGTGCCGCCGACGTCAGCCGGAGCGACTCGATCTCCAGCCCGGCCGCGCTCTCGTCGCCGTCGTCGTCAGGGGACCCGGCCGGGACGGGACCGCCGGTGGCGACGCCGCCGATGTCGGACAGCAACGGCCACGCCGCGTCGTTCCGGTCCCCAGCGGGGGTGGCGGCCAGCTCGGCGAAGCGGCGCGACGACCGCCGCCAGAACCCGCGCCCCGGCAGCAGTGCCGCCACCACGGCCAGCGCCCGGCGCCGGTCCTCGGCCTCGGGGTCGGCCACCACGGCGTCGGCCAGCCGCAGCGCGGTCACGGCGTCGCCGCCCAGCGCCGCGGCCTCGGCCCGGCGGGCCGCGATGGTCGCTGCCGGCGTGCCCGCGGCCAGGGCCCGGTCGTACCAGGCCGCGGCCAGCTCCGGCGCCTCGCCCAGCATGGCGTCGCCGGCCGCCACGTAAGCGGCGGCGACCGCCGGACCCTGGGCCCCCGCGGCCGCCAGATGCTCGCCCGTGCGGGTGGCGGGAGCGCCCCGGTCGGACAGCGCGGCGGCCAGGCGGCCGTGGAAGCGGCGCCGCTCGGCCACGGGCGCCATCTCGTTCACCGCCGCGGCCACGACGGGCACGGCGTCGCCGTCCGGGGTGACCAGGCCGGCGGCGTGGAGCGCGTCCACCGCTTCGCCCAGGCGGTCGGGCACCAGATCGGTCGTGGCCCCCAGCAGCTCGTCGTCCAGGTCGGCGCCGGCGCTCAAGGCGGCCAGCACGGTGCGGGCCGCGGGTGGCAGCTGGTCGACCTCGGCCCGCAGCGCGGCCACCAGCGACGGGCCCGGTGCCTTGGGCTCCGCCGCGAGCCGGCCTCCGGCGACGGTGCCGTCCTCCTGCCACGCCGCCAGGACCAGCCGCACCAGGCCGGGCAGGCCGGCGGTGTGGTCGTCGAGCACGTCCACGAGCCGGTCGTCGACTGCGGTCTCGAGGACGATGGCGGCGAGCTCGCCGACCTCGGCCTCCTCCAGCGGCCCGAGCGCGACCAGGGGCCGGCTGCGGCCGACGAGCGCGTCGAGCGCGGCCAGCGTCGGCTCGCCCGGCGCCGGGCGGTGGGTCACCGTCAGCGGGATCTCCTGGGATGCCGCCCGTTCGGCGACGCCAACGATCACCCGCAGCGAGCCGGGGTCCAGCCACTGCGCGTCCTCGACGACCAGGGCGATCGTGCCCGCGGCCAGCCGCGCCAGCAGGGCGTCCCGGACCTCGCGCTCGACCCGGTCGCCCGCGCCGTCGCCGCCGGCGACCGTGTCCGGCACGAGGTGCTGCACAGCCGCCAGATCGTGGTCCCGTTCGAGGCGCCGGCCGGTGACCCGCAGCGCCGGGGTCTCGCGGGCGGCGAAGCGCTCGATGACGGCATCGACGATCGTGGCGACGTCCGACATCCCGGAGCCCACGACGCCGAGCTGGGCCGGCCGGCCGTCCTCGGGCGCGGCAAGGGCCGCCACACGCGCCACGCGGGACGGGAGACGGCCAGGCATCGGGCGGAGATCGTAGTTGCCGTCGGGAAGGCGTCTGACCAGGACCGCCGTGGTGGCGCGCGCCCTAGGGTGCGGGCATGGACTTCGCCCTCAGCGTCAAGGCCGAATCGCTCCGCGACGAGCTCCTCGCCTTCATGGACGAGTGCATCTATCCCAACGAGGAGCTCTACCACCGCCAGATCGCCGAGTCCGGGGACCCGCACGCCCACGCGCCGATCCTCGACGAGCTCAAGGTCGAGGCCCGCAAGCGGGGCCTGTGGAACCTGTTCCTGCCGCACGCCACCGAGTGGACCGAGGGCCTGTCCAACCTCGACTATGCCCCGCTGGCGGAGATCACCGGCCGCAGCCACATGGCGCCCGAGGCGCTCAACTGCGCCGCGCCCGACACCGGGAACATGGAGATCCTCACCATGTTCGGCACGGACGAGCAGAAGGAGCGGTGGCTCCGGCCGCTGCTCGAAGGTGAGATCCGCTCGTGCTTCGCCATGACGGAGCCGGCCGTCGCCAGCTCGGATGCCACCAACATCTCGCTGCGCATCGAGCGTGACGGCGACGACTACGTCCTCAACGGGCGCAAGTGGTGGATCAGCGGCGCCGCCCGGGAGCGCTGCCGGGTCTCCATCGTCATGGGCAAGTCCGATCCGGCGGCCCCGCCGCACCGGCAGCAGTCGATGATCCTCGTGCCGATGGACACCCCGGGCCTGACGAACGTGCGGGC
>DATBGF010000238.1:0-6709 GCA_036558145.1 Acidimicrobiales bacterium | reverse complement strand
TTGAACGTGGGTTCAAGCGGTTGGCACGGTTCTTCGCGAAGCGTCCGCGTGGCGTGGGGCGTACGATCCGTCCCGCATGGTCCGCACGCTGACACGGCTCGGGGGGAGCCTCGGCACGGTCGCCGCCGCGCTGGGGATGTTGGCGGCCTGCGGGCCGGCGGGCACCCGCTCGAGCACGACCGAGGACGCCTGGAAGGCGCTGAAGCCCGACGACCTCGGCAAGGTGATCTACGAGACGCGCTACGGCTCGGGCGGCATGTCCTCGGACCCGCCGACGCACGAGGCGGTGATCGCCACCACCGGCGCGCCGTCGACCGTCATGGCCGACGCGGCCACCGCCATCACCGACCAGGGCTACGAGCTCGTCGGGGCCGCCTGCACGCCCGGTGCCACCTGCCGGTTCCAGCACGAGGGCGACGCCGGCCTGGTCACGGTACGCCTCAGCCTGATCCCGCCGCACTCGTCCACCGAGGTGCGCGGGCAGCACGTCACCGTGGGCGACACCGGCCCCGCGCTGCGGCTCGCGGTCATGAACGGCGGGTGACGCAACCTCCTTGACGCTGGCGGGCGCGGTCCTCCAGCCTGCTCGCAGTGGGATTCACTTAGGTTTGAGCCGCTGAGCGCGCCCGTGGGCCTCCGCCCCGGCCCGGTCCCTTGCCCGGTCCGAGCCCAGGAGGCCCACGATGTCCAAGCCCCGCCGGGCGCGCTTCGTCGCGCTCGCCGACCTTCTCGCCCGCCGCCAGCCCACCGTCGACCCCGACGCCATCCGCGCCGGCCGCGTCCTGGTGGACGGGCGCGTGCTGTCCAACCCGGATGCCCGCGCCCGGACGGATGCCGCCGTCCGGGTCCTGCCCGAGACCCGCCTGCGCGGCGACGTCAAGCTGTCGCACGCGCTCGACACCCTGGCCGTGCCGGCCGGCGACCGCACCGCGGTGGACGTGGGCGCCGCGGCCGGGGGCTTCACCACCGCCCTGCTCCGCCACGGCGCTCGCCGCGTCTACGCCGTGGACGTCGGCTCCCACCAGCTCCGCGGCCGGCTGCGCCAGGATCCCCGGGTCGTCGACCTCGAGCGCCACAACCTGGCGGTGGTCGACCGGTCCCTGGTCCCCGACCCGGTCGACCTGGTCACGCTCGACCTCAGCTACCTGTCGGTGGCCGGCGCTCTCCCCCACCTGGAGCGACTCCGCTTCGCCCCGGGAGCCGACCTCGTCGCCCTGGTGAAGCCGACGTTCGAGCTGCACCGACCCACCCTCGCCGCCCGCCCCGCAGACGTGGCCGCCGCCGTGCGCCTCGCCGCGGCCGCGGCGGAGGCGATGGGCTGGACCGTCCTGGCCACCTGCCCCGCCCCCCGGACCGGCCGGCGCGGTGCCCGCGAGGTGTTCCTCCACGCCCACCGCCGACCGCGGCCGTTATTATAACGGCCTTCGGTGCCTGGGGCCCGGGTTCACCGCCGGCCGTGACACCGAGGTGCCGTTATTATAACGGTGGCCGAGCGAGGGCGAGTGCAGGATCGGTGTGCTCGGACTGGAAGCCGAGGACCGCCCGGGCGCGGGCGGGGCTGGCGACGATGTGGCGCACGTCGCCCAGCCGGCCGCCGCCGACGATGTCGGGGGTCAGGCCGGTCCCGGCGCACGCCGCCTCGGCCAGGTCGAGGACCGTGCGGGGCCGGCCCGAGGCGACGTTGAGCGGCCCGTCCACCGGGCGCTCGGCCGTGAGGGCTAGCACGTTGGCCCGGGCCACGTCGGCCACGTGGACGAAGTCCCGGACCTGGGCGCCGTCCTCGTAGACCCGGGGCCGCTCGCCGCGGGCGACAGCGGAGGCGAAGATCGACGCCACGCCCGCGTAGGGCGTGTCCCGCGGGCAGCGGGGGCCGACGATGTTGTGGTAGCGCAGCGCCGTCACCGGGACGCCGGTCTCGCGGCCCCACACCGCGCACAGGTGCTCCTGGTGCAGCTTGGTCGCGGCGTACACCGAGCGGGGATCGAGCGCGGCGGACTCGTCGACCGGCGCCCACGCCAGCGGTTGCCCGCACGCGGGGCAGGGCGGGTCGAAGCGCCCGGCGTCGAGGTCGGCGGCCCGGCGGGGCCCGGGGCGCACGTCGCCGTGGGCCGGGCAGCGGTACAGGCCCTCGCCGTACACGACCATGGAGGACGCCAGCACCAGCCGGCCCGCGAACCCGAGCCGGTGCAGCGCCCACAGCCCGGCGGCCGTGCCCTCGTCGTTGTCGGCCACGTAGGCGCGGATGTCGGACGGGTCCAGGCCCAGGCCCACCCGGGCCGCCTGGTGGCACACCGCGTCGGCACCGCGGGCCGCGCGGAGCCAGGCGTCGGGGTCGCGCACGTCGGCCACGTGCGCCTCCACGTCCGTGCGCCACCACGACGGCGGCTCGCCCCCGTGGGCGGCCAGCGAGTCCAGCACCACCACCTCGTGGCCGTCCTCGCACAGGCGGTCCACCACGTGCGAGCCGACGAACCCGGCGCCGCCGGTGACCAGCACCCTCATGGCGGGCCAGCCTACGGGCGGCCGCGTCCGCCACACTTTGCAGCCATGGATCGGGAGCAGTGGTGGATCGGGGCGCTGTTCGCAGTCGGATCGCTGTGCTTCGCGCTCGGGGCCGCGCCCCGCTACGTGAACCTCGTCGGCGTGGCCGCGGACGGCATCACGTTCTTCGTCGGCTCGATCTTCTTCACCAGCGCGGCCGCGCTCCAGTACCAGACGGCGACCGGGCGCTGGCGGGCGTGGGCGCCCGGGAACCTCGACTGGTCGGCGGGTGCGATCCAGCTGGCGGGCACGCTGTTCTTCAACATCTCCACCTTCGACGCCATGGCCCGCCACCTGTCGGCCACCCAGGAGAACAAGCTCGTGTGGTCCCCGGACGCGTTCGGGTCGATCTGCTTCCTCGTGGCCAGCGCGATCGCCCTGTTCGCGGTGACCCACACGTGGTGGTCCTGGCGCCCGCACCAGCGCCCGTGGCTGATCGCCGCGCTCAACATGGCCGGGTCGATCGCCTTCGGCGCGTCGGCGGTGGCGTCCTACGTCGTGCCCGACACCGACCAGCCGCGCAACGTCACGCTCATGAACCTGGGGACCTTCGTCGGCGCGCTCTGCTTCCTGGCCGGCGCCCTGCTCCTGCTCCCCCGCCGGGAGCTCGCGGCCGACTGAGGATCACACGGCGTTCAGCTCCGCGCCTCCGTGCGGCCACACCGGCGCCACCTGGGTCGTGTTGCATCGATCCGCATGAGGGCAACCCTCCGCACGCGCATCGCCTCCCTGCTCGCCGTCGCTTCGATCCTGGCGCTGGCCGGCCCGCCCGCCGTGGCCGGGGCCGCGCCCGACCGGCGGCCGGCCAAGCCGGTGACCTACGCGATCATCGGCGACGTCCCCTACGGCGAGGAGCAGGAGGCCCGCTTCGGCGAGCTGGTGGACGCGGTCAACGACGACCCGGCCGTGTCGCTGGTCGCCCACCTCGGCGACATCAAGAGCGGCAGCACCACCTGCACCGACGAGCGCTTCGCGGCGGTGGCCCAGCACTTCGCCGACATCAAGGACCCGCTCGTCTACACGCCGGGCGACAACGAGTGGACCGACTGCCACCGGGCCAACAACGGGTCCTTCAACCCGCTGGAGCGCCTGGCCGCCATCCGCACCCTGTTCTTCTCCCGGCCCGGCAGCACGCTGGGCAAGCACCCGGTGGCCGTCAACTTCCAGCCGTCCCTGGTGGAGAACGTTCGCTGGGTCGACGCCAAGGTGGCGTTCGCCACGCTGCACGTGATCGGCAGCAACAACGGCCTGGCCCCGTGGAGCGGCATCGGCCAGACCGCCCCGACGCCCGAGCAGGCCGCCGAGGTCGACGCCCGCATCCAGGCCGCGCTGGAGTGGGTCGACGCCACGTTCGACAAGGCCGAGGCCGACGACCTCGAGGGCGTGGTCCTCGCCATGCAGGCCGACACGTTCGCGCCGGCCCCGGGCAGCGCCCAGCAGGCCATCGTCGACCGGATCGCGGCCCGCACCGCGGCGTTCGACGGCGACGTCCTGCTGCTGCAGGGCGACACCCACACGTTCAAGGTCGACAACCCGCTCGGGCTCGCCAACTTCACCCGCATCGTGGTCCACGGCGAGACGCTGCCGTTCGAGTACCTGCGCCTGCGCGTCGACCCCCGCCGTGAGCCGCTCTTCACCTGGGAGGAGGTCCAGGTGGGCGCGGCCTAGGCCAGCGGTGCGAGCGCCGCCGCGAGCTGCGGCCAGGCGTCGTCGGGGCCGCCCCCGAGCGACAGGGCCACGTGGTCGGCGCCCGCGGCGAACAGCTCGCCCACCCGGGCCACGATCCGGTCGAGGTCGCCCCACGCGACGATCCCGTCGACCAGCCGGTCGGCGAGCGTGGCGATCTCGTCCTCCGTGAAGCCCATGCGGGCGAAGCTGGCCTGGTAGGCGGGCAGCTGGGAGAGGAAGGCGAGCGAGCCCTCGCGCACGGTCTCGCGCGCCCGGGCCGCGTCGCTGTCCAGCACCACGAGCTGCTGCACCGCCAGCGCGCAGCCGTCGCCCAGGCGGTCCCGGACGCCGGCCACGTACTCCGTCGTGACGTGCACGGGCAGCGCCCCGGCGGCCCGCTCCCGGGCCAGGTCGAACATGCGCGGGCCGAGCGCGGCCAGCACCCGCCGCTCCGCCGGGACGCCGGCCGCGTCGAGCCGGTCCAGGTAGGCGTCGAGCGTGGCGATGGGCCGGGGACCGTGCGCCCCGCCCAACCCGACGACGAGCCGCCCCGGGTGCTCCGCCTCCAACTCGGTGTACAGCGCGGCCACGGCGTCGGAGTCGAAGCGCACGACGGCCAGGATCCCCGGCGCCACCCGCGCCCGCTCCGTCCCCCGCACGACGTCGGCCAGGTGGTCGAGGCTGCCCAGCGGCCCGCCGGTGATCCAGATCGTGGGGAAGCCCTGCGCCTCCCGTTCGGCCGCCTCGGCCACCGGGGCCTGCCCGTCGCCGGGGTAGATGACGGCGCCCACGCGTCCCAGCTCGATCTTGGCCATGACGACCTCCTCGCCGCTCACCGGCACGGATTGTGCTCGACCTGTTCCCCTTCGGGGCTTCTCGTCATACCATCGCGCACGGCCGGCCACACGCCGACGTATCAGACGGTGGGGTGGCCGGCTCTATAGATGGCGCGCCGGCGACAGGGCGCGCACGAGGCGGAACATGAGGAGGCGCCCCCGTGGGCGAGCGCCTGGCGGTCTTCTTCGACATCGGCGACACGCTCGCCAGCCCGGTCCTGACCGGGGGCCAGCTCAGCGGGCTCGACGTGTACCCGTTCGTGCCCGAGGTCCTCGACGGCTTCGGCGACCCGGACGTCGTGCTCGGGCTCATCTCCAACACCCCGGCGACCGAGACGGCGCAGTCCATGCGCGCCTTCCTCGACGACGCCGGCCTGCTCGACCGCTTCCAGGACGAGCTGCTGCTGTTCAGCTCCGTCGAGGGCCTCGACAAGTCCGACCCCGCGTTCTTCGACCTCGCCCGCCAGCGCGCGGGCGTTGCCGCCGGCCGCTGCCTGTTCGTGGGCGAGAGCGAGGCCGAGCGGACCGTGGCCGAGGCCGCGGGATTCATGGTGTCCCCCCATCCACTTCACGCACTCCACCTGGTCAGAGAGGAACCCTGACATGGCGACCCAGCGGCCGAACGGCCTCAAGAACTTCTCCGTGCACGCCTACGACGCGGCTTCGGCCCCGGCCGTCGACCAGATGCGGTCGGAACAGGCGGCATTCCTGGACTTCCGGCCCGAGGGCAGCCAGAACCTGGCCGAGCTCGATCCGGAGACGGCGGCCCGCCGCCACCTGGACCAGGCGCTGGCCAGCGACGCCGCCCCGGCCTTCACGGCCCCCGAGGGCGCCGGCGCGGTCAGCGACTTCAAGGCCGTGAGCACCGAGACCGTGCCCCTGACCGGCACCCGAACGGTCAAGTTCCGCCAGACCCTCAACGGCGTGCCCGTCTACGGCACCCTGGTCACCGTCGAGCTGGACAGCGACAACTCGCTGGTCAGCCTGGACTCGTCGCTGGGACAGCCCGACGTCGACCCCGTCGCCTCCGTGTCGCCGGCCGACGCGGTGGCGGCTGCCGGCCGGTTCCCGGGCTTCAAGCCGAGCCTGGAGGGCATCGTCCCCCAGATCAACTACTGGTACGACCCGGCGGCGTCCAAGTGGCGGCTCGTCTACATCCTCGAGAACGTGCGGGTCTCCGTCGACCAGGACACGGCCAGCGAGGAGGACCGCAACAGCGGCCTGGAGCCGCCCCGCTACGTGGACTACATCGTCGACGCCCACGAGGGCGCGGTCGTCTCGGTGGCGCCGCGCACCCCGAGCATGGCCGCGACCGACCAGACCGCCACCGGCGGCGAGGTCGTGGGAGTGTCGGTGAGCACCGCGAGCGCCGGCACTGCGGCCGGCGTCGAGCAGACGGCCACCGACGGCTTCGGCGTCGAGCGCACGTTCCTGTGCGAGCAGGAGGGCCAGGGCTTCGCCCTGCGTGACCCCGTCCACAACGTGCAGACGTTCGACTTCGGCTTCAAGGACCCGACCACCGACGGCGGCCTCCCTGGCGCCGGCATCGTCAACCCGCCCGACTGGGCTCCGGAGGCGGTCAGCGCCCACGCCAACGCCGTGGCCGTGTCCGACTTCCTGCGCACGGTGCTGATGCGGGACAACATCGACGACCAGGGCGGGGC
>DATBGF010000237.1:0-9678 GCA_036558145.1 Acidimicrobiales bacterium | reverse complement strand
GCGTGCGACGCTCGCTCGGAACGGCCCGTTCGGCCTACGGATCGCGCGTTGCACGCGCGGCGGTCACTGACCGTTGACCGAGAAGTGCCAGGGCTCGCCCGGCAGGTTGTAGAGCCCGTAGTTGGAGGAGTTGGCCTTCATCCAGCGGTAGGCGGCGCTGGATGAGCTGATGGTGCGCCCGCCCACGGTGAAGTCGATGGCGAGGCCCTGCTCGTGCATCGACTCGCCCGGCCGGGCGGTCGGCGGGCTGCAGGCGGACGAGGGCGCCTGGTAGATGGCGTAGTTGCTCGTGCCGCAGTTGGCCCGGCGCACCGCGATCTGGTCGGCCGGGTCGCGGTAGCCGTTGCCGCACAGGCCGATGCCGGCGTCGTTGGCGTCGCGCAGCAGGCGATCGACCTGGGGGGCGATGGCGCCCGCGATCTGGATCGAGCCACCGACCGGGCAGTCCACCGTCTGGACGCCGCCCTCCACCGGCTTGATGCCCGAGATGTTGCGGTTGGCGTCGGCCTGCTCGGCCAGCTCGGCGGCGCGGGCCCGGGCCCTCTCCGCCATGACCTCCTCGTCGAGGTTGTTGAGCGCCTCGGCGATCTCCGCCTCGCGGGCCCGGATCTGCTCGGCCAGGGCGGGATCGGTGGCTGCGAGCATGTCGGCCTCGGACAGCCTGTGGTCGAGCCGGCGCTGGACCTCGACCGCGAACTGGGCCTCCTGGCCGACCGCCGACTGCACGTCCTCGTAGGCCGCCTCGGCCTCGTCCTGGGCGGCGGCCGCGGCGTCGGCCGCGTCCTCACGGGTGGCCTTCTCGGCCTCGAGCTCGTCGAGCAGCGCCTCGTACTGGGTCAACAGCTCGGCGTCGGAGTCGGCCTGCATGTTGAGGATGGCCTGCTTGACCGTCGCGTCCTCCAGGGACTCGGCGGTCAGCGCGTCGAGGGCGGAGTCGCTCGGCGGGTTGATGAAGGCGTCGACCACGACGGCGTCGGCCTGGCCGTTGATGTCGGCCAGGCGGTTCTGGGTGTCCTGCAGCGCGGCCTCGGCGGCGGTGAGGTCGGCCTGGGCGGCGGCATTGGCCAGGTCGGCCGACGACAGCATCTGCTTCTGGGCTTCCACGTTGTCGTCGAGGTCGCCGATCGCGGCCAGCACGCTGTCGCCTTCGGCGCTCATCACGTCGACGTCCACCGCCACGAGGGCCTGGCGATCGCGCACCTGGTCGCTCTCGGCGGCGGGGTCCTCCTGCGCGCCGCTGGTGCCGGTGGCGACGATCATCGTCCCCAGCAGCGCGACGAGAAGGGCCACAGCGGCCAGCGTGCGATGGCGTGCAAGCGTCAAGACGTTCCCCAAGGCGACGAGACGGCAGCGGGCCCCCAACCTCTACGCCCGCATCCGCGTGCTCCAGTTGGAGCGAATGTAACGGTTCGCGCGATGTCTGTCATACGCGGATGGGCAGAAAAGTAACGCGTTGCCGGGCGCGATCGGGGTGATGGGCGCCGCGCGGCACGCGCTGCGCGTGGTCGGCCTCAGCAGGCGGTCACCGCGCCGTCGAGAGCCGGCGCGGTGAGCTCGGCCGGGGCCGGCGTCGCGGGGAGCGGCGCACCGGCGAGGAACGCGGCGACCGCGGCGGGCGCGGCGTCCGGGTCCATCTCCAGCCGGTTGGGATCGGGTGGGTACGCCAGGACGGGAAGGGTCGCCTCGTGGACCGACGCGGGATCGAGCGCCAGAGCGGCCTCGACCAGCCGGGCGATCTCGCCGGTGCCGAGCGCGTCGTCCACGGTCACGTTCGCCACCAGCCAGTCGGCGAGCTGGTTGGCCGTGAACGGGTCGGGCCGGGTCTCGAGGTCCGCCAGCGTGGCGACGGCCACCGCCCGCTGGTTCTCGACGCGCCCGAGGTCCGCCCGCGGATCGGGGGCCCAGGCCCCGTCCGCCCGGAGGAGCTCGGCGTGGCGGGCGCGGAGCAGGGCCAGCGCCTCGTCGCCGTCGAGCCGCACGCAGCCGGGAGTGTCGAGGTAGAGGCCGGACTGGCGGTCGCGCATCGGCGCGCTCACCCGCACGTGGATGCCGCCGACCAGGTCGACCAGGGACGTGAGGCCGTCGAAGTCGACCTGCATCACGTGGTCGACGGGCACGCCGACCTGGGACTCGACCGCGCCGACCAGCGTGGACAGGCCCTGCTCGCCGAGCGCGTTGATCATCGTCGGCCGGCCGGTGGCCGGGTCGGCCACCATGAGGTCCCGCGGCACCGACAGCAGTGAGGCGGTACCGGCCGCGGGGTCGAGGCGGGCCAGGATGATCGTGTCCGTCCGCCCGCCTCCCAGGCTCGGGTCGCGGGAGTCGTTGCCCAGCAGCAGGATCGTGACCGGCTCGCCCGCGGGGACCGAGGCCGTGCTGTCCACCCGGGTGCGCTCGACGTCGTTCAGCCGCAGCGCAGCCCGGGCGTAGAGCCCGCCCGCCCCCGCCACCAGCGAGGCCGCGGCCACGCCTGCCCCGCCCGCGATGTGGCGGCGGCGGCGCCGGTGGGCCCGCCGGACCACCTGGTGCCGGAAGCCGGCGCCGAAGGCCGGGGGCCGGGGATCGTCAAGATGCTCGAACATGGATCGCCTCCTCGTCGCGGCGCAGCGCCGCGAGCCCGCGGTGGGTGTGTTGCTTGACGGCCCCGACCGAGCAGCCGAGCACCGCGGCCACCTCGGCCTCGGGCAGGTCGGCCAGGTAGCGCAGAACCACGGCCTCCCGCTGGCGCCTGGGCAGCGACCGCAGGATCCGCACCAGCTCGATGCGGTCGAGCGGATCGGCGCCCGCCGCCCCCGGGGCGCCGAAGGCCGGCTCGCCCGTCCCGCTGACGACGACGCGCCCGTTCTTGCGCCAGCGCCCGATGGCCAGGTTGGTCGTCACCCGGGCCACCCAGGCCTCGTCGTAGGCCGCCACCTTGCGCCAGCGCAGGTAGGCGCGGGCCAGGGCCTCCTGCGCCAGGTCCTCGGACTCGGCCCGATCGCCCGTCAGCCTGTACGCCACCTTGTACCCGAGCGCGGCCAGCACGGCGAAGCGCTCCTCGAAGGTGGGGCGGTCCCCAGTGGTTCGTCGCATGCGCCCGTCCAACGCGCCAGGAGGCGCTCAGGTTGACACACCGGCCGCGCGCCGGCGGGGCGGACCGGGACGGGGAGCGTCCCGATCCGCCCCGCTCGTGCCTAGCCCTGGCAGCCGAGCGCCTCGACGTAGGCGTCCGCCACCGGGACGCCCGGGCTCACCGTGCCGTCGGTGGCGATGGCGGTGGCGAAGTCCCAGACCGACTGCGGGAACATGCTCGAGCTGCTCATCTCCTGGAGGACGTCCCAGTCGAACGACGTGTCCATGGCGTCGACCGCCTGCTGGGCGGCGGCGGTGTCGTCCGCCGCGGTGGCATCGACCCACTGGCCGACCCAGCCGCACGCCGCGGCCTGGGTGACGCGGGCCCCGAGGTGGAAGCGGTCGGCCACGAGCCCGTTGTCGGCCTCGAACCCGGCCCGGTCGTACCCGGCGGGCAGCGGGACGTCCGCCAGCATCTGGTCCACCACCGCGGCGCGGTCCGCAGGCCGGACCACGTCGGCGGGCATGGCCGCGAACCACGCCTGGGGGTCGACGCCCCGGACCGAGGCGGCCAGGTCCTCGAACGGCGCGCTGCCGGAGAACATGCTCGTCAGCTTGACGGCGTAGTCCCCTTCGGCCCAGACGGCCACGTAGTCGGACCCGTCGTGGCCCACCCGGAACACGGCCGCCTGGTGGCCCGCCACGCTGAGATCGTCGAGCCGCACCTTGGTCTCGTTCTCGGCGACGTCGTCCATCAGCCGGTCCAGCCAGGCGTCGTACGCGCCGGCCTGCCATTCCAGCGCCAGCCGGCCGTCGGGGCCGGCGAAGTTCATCTCGCCGCCGTCGGCGCTGGGCTCGTCGGCCCGGGTGAGCTCCCACCCGGGGGCGGTCACCAGCAGGCGCGGCGGGCCGGCCGGCCCCGGGACCTGGGTGGAGAAGTCCACGTGCGCGTCGCCGCCGAAGGGCCGGGCCAGGGCCAGCCCCCCGGCCACGAGCGCCGCGGCCGCCGCGACCGCCAGCGCCGCCCGCACGAGCGGGCGCCCTGCCCGCGGCGGCGCCGCCGACACTGTCGTCCCGTCGAGCGTGACCGTCTCGGCCACGGCTCGCAGGGTGCGCCGCAGATGGTCGTCGAGGTCGTGGTCGGTGATGGTCATGCCAGTGTCCTCCGGAGCTGGGCGAGGGCGCGGTGCAGGTCGGAGCGCACCGTGCCCTCGGGGCGGTCGAGCAGGCGGGCGATGTCGGTGAGCGGCAGGTCCTCGTAGAAGCGCAGGACGATCACGGCCCGCTGGCGGTCCGGGAGGCGCCGCAGCTCGACCCAGATCTCGTCGATCTCTGGGATGTGGGTCACCGGCGGCTCGGGCCGGGCCCGGCGCCGGTAGCGCCGCCGGTGCAGGTCCTTGGCCTGGTTGACCACCACCCGCCGCAGGAAGGCGAGGGGGTCGTCCAGCTCGTCCCAGCGCGGCTGGGCCGCCTCGAACGCGGTCTGCACGATGTCGTCGGCCTGATCGCGGGTGCCGGTCAGCAGGAAGGCCAGGCGGACCAGGCCCAGGCGCTGATCCCGGTAGACGTCCTCGATGGCGTCCTGTCGCTCGGTGTTCAGCTCGCTCACAGCTGTCTATGTCGCTGGAGCGGCCCGTTTCGTTGCAGCGTCAGTTGCCGGTCGTCGACCAGTGCCAAGGCTCGGCGGGCAGGTTGTAGAAGCCGAAGCCGGCGGCGTTGGCCTTCAGCCAGTTGAAGGCGGCGCTCCCCCGGCCGATGGTCGAACCGCCGATGGTGAAGTCGACCGCGAGGCCCTGCTCGTGCTGGGACGTGCCGGGGATGGCCGTGGGCGGGGAGCAGGACGAGGCGGGCGCCTCGTAGATGGCGTAGCTGCTGGTGCCGCAGTTGGCCCGGCGTACCGCCACCTGGTCGGCCGGGTCCCGGTAGCCGCCGCCGCACATGTCGATGCCGTCGGCCGAGGCCGCGTCCAGCAGGTCCTGGAGATGGCCGACGACCGAGGCAGCCATGGTGATCGAGCCGCCGTCGGGACACGAGACGGTGCCCAGACCGCCGGACGCCCCGAGGCTGCCACGCGGGATGGGGTTGGCCTGCCGCTCGGCGGCGCGGGCCTGGGCCTCGGCCATCGCCTGCTGCAGGGCCGCCTGGGCTTCGCGCTGCTCGCGGGCCGAGATGACGTCGTTGAGCTTGCCCTGCACCTCGGCCTGGCGCTGGCGGATCGCCTCGGCGGTGGCGGGGTCGACCGAGTCGAGCGCCGCGGCCTCGGCGAGCCCGCTGGCCACGCCCTCCTGCACGGCCAGCACGAAGCGCGACGCGTCGGACTGGGCGGCGGTCAGGTCGGCCAGGGCCGCGTCGGCCTCCGCAGCCCGGTCCTCGGCCGCCGACACCGCGTCGCTCTGGGTGGCGCGCTCGGCGTGGAGCTCCTCCTGAGCCGCCTCCAGCTGGGCGAGCACGTCGGCGTCGGCCGCGGCCTGGCGGTCGAGGATGGCCTGCTTGACGGTGGCGTCCATGGGCGTCTCGGCCTCGAGCACGTCGAGGGCGGACACCTCGGGCGGGTTCATGAAGGCGTCGACCACCACCGCATCGCTCTGGGCGGTGAGGTCCGCGATGCGGGCCTTGGTCGCGTCCACCGCGGCTTGGGCGGCGTCGACCTCGGCCTGGGCGCTCGCCAGTGCCGCCTGGGCGGTGCCGACGGCGGCCACCTCGGCCTGCACGGTGGCCTCCCCTTCGGCCAGGTTGGCGACGACGTCGGAGGCGTTGGCCGTGGCCCGCAGCACGCTGTCGTACGGTTCCCCGCCCGGCGACGGCCCGACCTGGTCGGTCTCGGTCGGCTGCTCCTGGCCCGGCCGCGCGTCGCCGCGAGCGGGCGCGAGCAGCGGGACGCCGGCGATGACGGCGACGATCAGTAGGCGTAGGACTCGGGGGCGGGGGAGGCTCCGCTTCACGACGATCCCCAGACTGTGTGGGCGGATGCTTCGGGTTGACACCTGACCGTAACAAAACCGCAGGACGGTGGACACATCAAGGTTCGTCGCCGTGGCCGTGTCAGACTGCGGCTCATGGCCGAGGTCCTCACCGACATCCGCGATGGCGTCGCCGTCGTCACGCTGGACGCCCCCGACCGGCGCAACGCCCTCACGCTCGGCATGGTCGAAGAGATCGAGGCCACGCTCGACGCGATCGACGCCGACCCCTCCGTGGGAGCGCTCGTCGTGACCGGGACCGCGCCCGCGTTCTGCGCCGGCGCGGATCTCTCGCACCTCGGCGCCAGCCAGCGCGAGGGCCTGCGCCGCATCTACGAGGGCTTCCTGCGCATCGGGCGTTCCCCGCTGCCCAGCATCGCCGCGGTCAACGGCGCGGCGGTGGGCGCCGGGGTGAACCTGGCGCTCGTGTGCGACGTGATCGTGGCCGGGCGCTCGGCCCGCTTCGACACCCGCTTCCTGCAGCTCGGGCTGCACCCCGGCGGCGGCCACACCTGGATGCTGCAGCGCCGGGTCGGTCCCCAGGCCGCGGCGGCCATGGTCCTGTTCGGCCGGGTGCTCGACGGCCCGGCGGCCGAGCGGGCCGGGCTGGCGTGGGCGTGCGTGGACGACGGCGACCTGCTCGACCACGCCCGCGAGCTGGCCGCCAGCGCGGCGGCCGCGCCCCGCGACCTCGTGGAGCGGATCAAGGCCACCATGGTCGAGGTCCGCACGCTCGACGACCACGAGGCCGCGGTCGACTGCGAGCTCGATCCTCAGGTGTGGTCGATCAACCAGCCCGCGTTCGCCGAGCGGCTGGCGGCGCTCCAGCGCCGGATCACGTCCCGGGGCTGAACGTCAGGGTCTTCTGGATCTGCTCGACGAGCTGGTCGTGGGACGCGGCGTCATCGCTGGTCACCGTGATCTCCCACAGGATGTCCCGCGGCCCGGCCACGATCACGTTGGTCGCCTTGGCCGAGGCCTGCGCCCCGGCGGCGCCGCCGCCCACCGTGAAGGGGACCAGCGCGGTGGGGTACGGGGCGCCGTCCACCGTCTGCACTGTCGCGGGATCGGATCCCGCCTGCGTCGCGATCTGCTGGGCCGCGGTCGCCAGCTGGTCGGCGGTGCTCACGCCCGCCTGCGGGGTGGCCCGCACGACGACGTCGCTGATCCCGCCGGCCTGGTCCTGGCCGGCCGCGTAGACCAGCCCGCCCTGCGAGGCGGCCTCGTGCGCCAGGTCGGTGAAGTCGGGCACGCTGGGCGAGGCACCGGCCAGGGTGGCGAGGCCCTCGGGCGAGAGCAGCGTCGCCTCCCAGCCCGGGGGCACGGCCAGGCCCATGCCCAGGTCCGGCACGGGGATCACGGTCCAGCCGTCGGGGGCGTCCACCTCGAGCCCGCCGGTGTTCATCGTGGTCGTGGTGGCGGCCTGGCTGCCCGCGGGGGTGTCCCCGGCGTCGTCGCCCTTGTCGCCCGAGCACGCCGCCAGCACGAGCGCGAGCGCGACAGTCAGAGCGGCGCCGGGGCGCCGGAGCCTCACACCAACCATTCGCGGGTCAGCTCGTCCTTGCGGTCCTGCCACTCCTCGATGGTAAGGGCGTAGCGGATGTGATCCTCCCAGACGCCGTTGATCTCGAGGTAGCGCTGCGCGACGCCCTCGTCCCGCAGCTTGAGCTTCTCCACCACCCGGCGGCTGCGGTGGTTGCGGGGGATGATCGAGATCTGGATGCGGTGCAGGTGCACCTGCTCGAAGGCGAAGCGGGCGAGCAGCACCACGGACTCGGGCATGTAACCGTGGCCCGCCTGGCCCTGGTCGATCCAGTAGCCGACGTAGGCGGACTGGAACGGCCCGCGCTGCACCGACGACAGGTTGATCTCCCCGCAGAACCGCTCGCCCTGGCGCAGGGTGCTGCCGGCGCCGTCGGGCACGAAGATCCCGAAGCCGAAGCCGGTCCCCAGCTGGCGCTCGCGCTCGCGCGCCGAGCAGCGCATGGCGAACGCCTCGCTCGACTCGACCACGTCGGGCAGGTTCGGGTTGCGGGCCGGCTCCCACGGGGTGAGCCAGCCGGCGTTGCGGCGGCGCACCTCCTGCCAGGTCGGGAAGTCGGATGAGACGAGCGGCCGGAGCTTGATCCGGCGGCCGGTGAGAGCGTTCATGGATTGCCGACGACCTCCGCCAGGGCACCCAGCAGCAACGTCACGTTGCGGGGACGGGCCGTGTGGCCCATGCACCCGATCCGCCACACCCTGCCCGCGAACTCGCCGAGCCCGCCGCCGATCTCGATGCCGTAGCGGTCGAGCAGCGTGGCCCGCGCCTTGGCGTCGTCGGTGCCCTCGGGCACCCACACGGTCGTCAGCTCGGGCAGCCGGTGGCCCTCGGCCGCGAACAGGCGGCAGCCCAGCGCCTCCAGGCCGTCCTGCAGTTCCCGGCCGCACTCCTCGTGGCGGGCGATGGCGGCGTCGAGCCCCTCGTCCAGCACGGCGCCGAGGCCTGCGTGCAGCGACTGGATCATCGAGACCGGGGCGGTGTGGTGGTACACCCGCGCCCCGGTGGCGGGCCCGGTGTAGCGGCCGATCATGCGCAGGTCGAGGTACCAGCTGGGGCTGCGCTCGACCAGGCGCTCGCGGGCGCGCTCGCTCACGGTCAGCGGGGCCAGGCCCGGCGGCACGCCCAGGCACTTCTGGGTGCCGCTGTAGGCCACGTCCACGCCCCAGCCGTCGATGTCGACCTCGATGCCGCCCAGGCTGGTGACGCAGTCGACCAGCAGCAGCGCGTCGCCCTTGCCCTCGCCCAGCGGGGCGATGTCCGAGCGCACGCCGGTGGAGGTCTCGGCGTGGACCACGGCGATGACCTTCGGCGACGGGTGGGCGCCGAGCAGTGCGTCGGGCTCGACGGGCCGGCCCCACGGGACCTCGACCGCCACCACCTCGGCGCCGCAGCGGGCGGCCACGTCGCACATGCGGGCACCGAACACGCCGTTCACGCCGATCACCACGGTGTCACCGGGCTGCACCAGGTTGACGAACGCCGCCTCCATCCCCGCCGAGCCGGTGCCGGAGACGGGCAGGGTCATGGGGTTGGCGGTGCGGAACACGCTGCGCAGCCGGTCGCACGTCTCGTCCAGCACAGCCACGAACTCGGGATCGAGGTGGCCGAGCATGGGGCGCGCCAGAGCCGCGACGGCCTCGGGGTACGGGTTGCAGGGCCCCGGCCCCATCAAGACGCGGTCGCTCACTGGCATGTGCGGCCCTGACGGTAGGTCATTCGAGGAGGCTCAGTGCGAGTCCGTCGAGGATGTCGGCCTCCGACACGATCATCTCGTCGAATCCGAAGCGCCGGAACAGCGCCACGAGCACGCAGCAGCCGCCCACGATCACGTCCGCGCGGGCCTTCTCCAGGCCCGGGTTGTGGATGCGGCGGTCGTAGGGCTCGGTGGCCAGCGTGCGGAAGACGTCCTCGGCCGCGTCGCGGGTGAGGCGGAAGTGGTGGATGCGGTCGCGGTCGTACTCGGCGAGCCCGATCTCCACCGCGGCCACCGTCGTGATGGTCCCGGCCAGGCCCACCAGCGTGCGGGCCTCGGTCGCGGTCGGGACCTCGCGGGCGACGTCCTCGAGGTGGGCATCGACGAAGCTGATGCAGGCGGTCAGCTCCTCGGGCATGGGCGGGTCGTGC